>JAHDCM010000138.1 GCA_020629895.1 Bacteroidota bacterium | reverse complement strand
TATTGTAAAAAAAACAAGTTATCAAGAGAACAAATTATTACTTTGATAAAGAAAAATACAAACTTAATGGTAAATCCTGAGTAAATAGATGAGGGGAGTATTATTTTCAACAAACACAAAAAGTACTAGCAATTATGAGCAATATGGATATTTTCTTTCCTAACCAAAGATATACTAGTAAAGGAGAGCCTGAATTGGGTATTGGTATTTTAACCGAACTCAGCAAAGGAAAAGTACGTTTATCGTTTCCCGCCTCTAACGAAACACGTCTATATGCTATTGAAAGTGCCGCTTTGCAACGAGTAGTGTTTAAGCCAGGTGATACCATAGTTGATACCCAAAGCCATTCATTATTGATCAAGCGTGTTGAGATAGAAGATAACCTATACATGTATTATGGCGAAGATCATCAAATATCAGAGGCGGATCTGGGCGATGTATCAGTCAACTATGGAGTAGATGATCGGCTTTTTATGGGAGATGTAGATATACCTCAAGCCTTTGCATTACGTAGAAAAACACTTCAACACGAATACGAAAGAAGATGCTCTCCCATATATGGATTTATAGGAGGAAGAATCGCACTTATTCCCCATCAACTATACATTGCCCATGAAGTGAGTTCAAGATACGCACCTCGTGTTTTGCTATCCGACCAAGTTGGGCTTGGCAAAACCATTGAAGCGTGCTTAATCCTTCACCGCCTACTAGTAAATGGGCGCATTTCACGAGTACTCATTCTTGTTCCTGAAACCCTACTGCATCAATGGTTTGTAGAAGTACTACGTCGCTTTAATATGTGGTTCAATATTTTTGATGAAGAACGCTGTGAATCACTAGATGACAACTCCCCAAATGGTAACCCATTTCTAGCCAATCAACTGATTATTGGTAGTATCGAATTTTTGGCAGGTTCAGCAAAACGAACCAAACAAGCACTAGCGGCTGGTTGGGATATGCTAGTTGTAGATGAAGCCCATAAATTGGACTGGTCGGTTGACAACGTAAGCCCACAATATGGCATTGTCGAACTGTTGAGTAAAGTCGCAAAAGGGTTGCTACTACTCACCGCTACCCCCGAACAATTAGGAGTAGAAAGTCATTTTGCACGCCTCCGATTACTCGACCCAAACAGATATGCCAACTACAAGGAGTTTATCAACGAATCTTCCGACCATCAAGACATTGCCAATATCGTTGAAAAATTACATCAAGGAAACGACTTGAGTACACAGGATATAAAGGTGTTAACAGGCCTTTTCCCAAACGAAGACATACAATTAATGGCTACAGATAAACTGATTGAAAACTTATTGGATCAACACGGGCCAGGTAGGGTGATATTCCGAAATACCAGATCAACAATGAGTGGATTCCCAAAGCGAAAAGCACATCTGATTCCCATACAAATAACGACGGATAAAGAACGTTGGATGAAGCGTTTGAGCAATGAGTTTGCTTACGATATGGAGCAACACGAAACAAACAAAAAACAACAATTTTGGTTTGCCAAAGACCCGCGTGTAGAATGGCTATTAACAAAAATGAAGGAAATTCATCCTGCAAAAATATTACTCATCTGTAAGAGTAAAGAAAAAGTACGCGCACTGAAAAAAATCTTAACCAAACTGACCAATTTGAAAGTAGGGGTATTTCACGAAGACCTCACCATCGTAAAACGAGATAGAAATGCAGCATGGTTCTCTGAAGTAGATGGTGCGCAAATACTCCTGTGTTCAGAAATTGGAAGCGAAGGACGCAATTTTCAATTCGCCCATCACCTCATCCTATTTGATTTGCCATTAAATCCCGAATCATTAGAACAGCGCATAGGACGGCTAGATCGGATTGGGCAAACAGCAGATATACACATTTTTATACCCTACCTAGTGAATAGTCCACAACACGCGCTTGCAAGATGGTTTCACGAAGGTTTAAATGTCTTTGAAACCAACTTAGAAGGAGGAAATGAAATGTTTAAATTATTTAGTAAGCGTTTACTGCAACTTGCACAATCATGTACGATGATAGCAGAAGACGAAGAACTAAATGCATTAATTAACGAAACATCTATGTTTCATAAAAATCTGCTAAAAAGCCTCGCCGATGGACACGACAGATTACTCGAAATGAATTCCTTTCGCCCCAAGATAGCAGCAACACTAGTGAAGCAAATTCAAGCAGCAGATAAAGATAAACGGCTTGAAAATTATTTAACGCAAGTCTTTAGGTATTTTGATATTGAAATGGAAGACCTCGCTTTTCGAACCTACTACTTAAAACCTGCTTCTGTACTCACCGAAAAATTCCCCTCTATTCCTGCCGATGGTATATCGATTACCTTTGATAGAAAACACGCACTAAGCAGGGAAGAAATAAGCTTCCTTACTTGGGATCACCCCATGCTAACCGATTCAATAGACCTTATATTAAGTTCAGGAACAGGTTGCGCTAGTTATGGAGTACTAAAAGGAACCCAAAATCCAGGCTTGTTATTGGAGTTACTTTTTGTGCTTGAAACACCCAAAGGACAAAATGCCTACATAGATCGTTTCTTACCCAATACACCACTAAGGGTGATTGTCAATCATACGGGGCAGGAAGTAACAGATAAATATCCAGTGGAAATACTCGACAAGAAATTGATTCCAAGTCAAATAGACGCTTTGCTCCATAATGAAGCAATAGTAGAAACACTCCTACCCAATATGATTGCAGTGGCCCAAAAAGTGGCCAAAGAGAAAAGTACCAAAGAAATAAAGCATGGATTACATCAAATGAATGTCACCTTGAATCATGAAATAGATAGATTAAAATTTCTACAAGAAAAAAACAATAATATCAGACCAGAAGAGATTCAAACGGCATACAAAGAACAGGCTGTACTAGCAGCACTTATTAAAAATGCACGACTAAGAATGGATGCCATTCAACTTATTAGAAAAGAGTAATGAAACAATGTCTCCAGCCTCGTCTCTTACACCCAATCATCATTTACTGGGCGTGTCCTTCCACGTGGAT
This sequence comes from Bacteroidota bacterium, assembly GCA_020629895.1. GTDB lineage: Bacteria > Bacteroidota > Bacteroidia > Chitinophagales > UBA2359 > JAHDHP01. The sequence continues at coordinate 5,525 of JAHDCM010000138.1, read as the reverse complement.
AAGTACTGGGAACAAATGCCAAAGAACAGTTTAGTTCCACATTGCATGCAAACCTGCCATAAGTAACACACTTATGATGAATGACCACCATTTTGTGGTAGGTCATAAAGGTAATCAATGCAAATAGACCTAATCGGTACTATATTAGAATTGCTCGACCTTTAACAGGTCGAGCTTTTTTTATGTTTACCCATTCAATTTCATTGATCTTTGAAAGAAATCCAATCTATTTGGAAACAGGAGAGGTATATCTACAAGATAAACTTACTGCATATAACAATGGATATTTAGGTTGGATATACTTCTTGCAAAAATTAAAGGGAGCGGGCTTGGAGTGGTTTATTTCATCGAAAAATGTCAAAAATCTCTGTTCAAGTACTTCGCGTTTCTGCGTAAGGGATAGTAACGGTAGCTTGGTGAAATAGCTGCCTAGTGAAGCAAGGACTAGCGGGGCTGACAGCGGAAGACACCGCTAGGACTATGCAGAACAGGCAGCTATAAGCCAACTACAAGTGAATAGCCCGACCCCTATTGTGTCTATTTTGATGTTCTCGCCAGCGTCCTCGCTGGTGGCATCAAAATAGACACAATAGGGGATACGCCCAGTATAAAATATATAATCATAAAAATAAACAAATTGACAAATAATTTAACATTAAAAAAGCTAGGCTTTCAAGCTGATTTAGAAGCCTATCGAAAAGAACAAAAATGGAATGAACTAGAAGTAGGAAGAGTTATTTCTGAACACAAGGGGAGATATCAAATCAAAACAGCAAATGGCGAAGTAGAGGGAACCATGCTTGGCAAGCTCATTTTCACCGCTACAAACAGACTCGATTTTCCAGCAGTGGGCGATTGGGTGGCAATTGCGGTGTACGATGAAGATAAAGCCCTAATCCATGCCATTTATCCGCGTAAATCTATTATTACGAGAGAGTACACCAAACAAAGAATGGGTGGAGAAAAGCAAGTGATTGGAACTAATATTGACTATGGCTTGATTATACAAGCGGTAGATCGAGATTATAACCTCAATCGAATAGAACGATACTTAACCATTTGCAATGCTTCTAATATTCCTTCCATTATTATTCTCAATAAAATTGACCTAATTGAAAAGGAACGTTTACAGGCAATTGTAAGCGAATTGAGAGAACGTGTCAAGGAGGAACCGATGGTGTGTATTAGTAAAGAGGCAGCTAGATTGGGCAATTTATTCTTTCCTTAGTCATTATTTATCCATTACAAAGCCTTTATAAACTTCCCATTATAAGTTTGTAGAGGCGTTTCGATTTGATAAAAATAAATACCTTCTACCAGAGCATTACTTTCTAAAAAGAATACCTGTTTGCCTGCACTTTGCTGCACCTGTTTATGGAGCATCTCCTGCCCCGATACACTAAAAATACGCACCTTCACAATCCCCGCTTCCGCTAAATAATATTGTAACTCACAGTCGTTCTGCACAGGGTTAGGAACCATTTTACTAGTAGCAACAGGAGCGATGGTATTGGTTTTACCATTAGACCATAAAAGACACCTCTCTTCGCGATCACTAATAACATATTTGGTATTAGATAAGCAATCAAAAGCTGTTTTACAAGAGCTTAATTCTTCTCTACAATCACATATTTGTTTATAAGTATAATAACGGTCAAATAACTCAGGACACAGGTAGTCACTTTTTTCTATATTGCTTGGATGACTAGGGGGAGGAGGAGTCAAGCCAAATAAAAACCGATTAAACGAAGCATAACAGTCTATGATTCCTTTACTACATCGCTTGTCCACTTCCGATTTATAGACTGGACTAATAGTCGCAACCGCTGTTTTATAGATCGCTTCCCGACAACGTGCCTGACTACTGCTTCCTTGTCCACATTGAGTGGTAACACAAATCCTAATCGTATCATTATCTTGTAATGAGGTAGGCAGCCCTGTAATCAACAAGGTTGTGTCAGGAGCAGTAACCGTATAGTTATTATTAAAACCCATAGCAGGAATCTCCACATCTACCAGATAATGAGAGGCTCCTAAAACACTGCGCCAATAAATTGCTATATCTTGTGGCGTATTGCGTAAAGAAATGCCTACATCAGATGTTGGCTCGCAAGGAGGTGGCGCATTTTGAGCAATACTGTTATAAGTGAGAAGTGGGCCAACAATTAGGGCTAAGATTACCGAAAGGAAGTATAATTTTTTCATAATATGCGTTTTGTGATTAGCATAGGATAAGTATTAGCGTTAACTTGTACTTTCTAAATTATTAACTTTTTACGAGTAAATCGAAATACATCTATGTAAATGTACTTATCTTTATGTAGGAATTCAATTACCTTTTTTTGAAAAAATCCCTAAAAAAAACAGCGCATTTCGGATTATGGCTAAAACAAATCTGCAATATTTGAGCGAAACAAGACTTGTTAAACTACTTTTGGGGTTTTCAAAAGCAGAACTAAAACAGTTGGCAGATTTTGTAAGATCACCTTACTTTAATAAAAATGAAAACCTAATTAAGCTATATACTTTTATACAAGCATACGCCCCGCGTTTCAAGCATAAAAGCTTTACATTTAATCTTGCTTTTGAACGATTGTTTCCAGACCAAGTGTATAAAAAAGAGCGTATTATAAAGCTTTGTTCAAAGTTGATGAAATTAGCCGAGCAGTTTGTGATTCAGCAGCAAGTGGCAAAAAAAGAGATGAAAAGTAAATTGCTATTATTAGATTATTATAATAAAGTGAACCAAAATAGCTTATTTGAAGCGACACTTAAAAATATTCGTAAACTAAACGATAAACAAGAGGAACGGAACAGCGAATACTATCAATTATCATTTGCAATAGAGTCTGAGTATGCCCATTATTTGAGTGCCAAACTAGATGATCAAAAGGGAGATGTTAATTTTCAACCAACTACCAATAGCCTAGATATTTATTACCTATCTCAAAAGTTAGAACAATTATGTCAAATGAAAAACCGACAACAAACGGTTCCATTTCCCTACCGATTTGATCTAGCACAAGAAATCATAACATTCCTACCTCAAAGTATTTACTACAACATCCCAATTATCCAAATATGGTACACCGCCTTTCTACTACTAGATAATCCTGTACTTGCGCACTATCAACAATTAAAAAAATTAGTTCGCGAGCATCAAACACGCATTGCGATACAAGAAAAACGGGCATTATATACCTATCTCGAAAATTCTAGCGCACTACTAATGAGCCGACAGGAACGTTATGTGGAATTATTTGAGCTTTATCAATTACAACTAAAAGATCAAACGATTTATAGTGACGGATATTTACAACCACTTTCCTTTCGCAATATTATCACAGTTGCCTTAAAATTGAAAGAAAATAGATGGGCAGAACAGTTCTTAGAAGAGCATCAAACATTGATCGTACCCGATTATACAGAAAAAGAAGATATGGTGAGTCTATGTAAAGCCCTGATTTTATTTGAACAAAAACAGTATGACCAAACACTAGACTTTTTAAATTTGCTAAAATATAATAACGTATATACGAAACTAGATGAACGACGAGTCCGCCTAAAAGTGTATTTCGAACTAGGCTTTGACGATTTATTCGATGATTTGATCAACAGTTTTCGCAAGTTTATTAGCAAAAACAAAACACAAATCAATGAAGTATATATCAACCTCAATCGCAATTTTGTTAATGCCATCAATACGATGCAGAAACTAAAATATGAGGTCAAGAACCAACAAGCAAAAAGAAATGACCTCATAATAAAAATTCAAACCATGTCATTAATTGCCGAAAAAGAGTGGCTATTAACAAAGCTAGAAATATAACAAACAACGTATCCCTCCATCCCCCTAATCCCCCATCACCAATAACTGGGCGTGTCCTTTCGTAGGGTTTGGGGAACTGAAGGAGGAACAGCTATACCCAAGCCTCAATCCTTCAGTCCCTCAAACCCTACTTCAGGTCGGGCTATCCGCTTGTAGTTGCCTCATACACAAGGTGTTCGGCTAATACGCCTAGCAGTGTCTTCCGCTGTCAGCCCTGCTAGGCGTAGCCTCACTACCTGTCTATTTCAGCAAGCTACCACTACTATCCCTCACGCAGATATTATACGAGGTGCGACGCGCACCTCGCACAATTTTTTACTTCGCGGAACTATTCGCATAACAATTCACTTTAACTACACGGAACGCCATAAAAAACGATTAAATACCATGATCCAATTTCTTGCACATAAAGCAAACCCAACAATTAGTCGCCTCCTTAAAGGAAGCACTAAAACAGGTTTGTTACGCCCACCTATAATCAACTAAAAGGAAACATTCATTCATAAAATAGGATGAATGGAAGAAGCCTTGTAACAAGCCAACTTGCTTGTTGCAAGGCTTTTTTTATTGCAATTAGTTAAACCACATTTCAAAACATATAATAATATATAATCATGGCAAGGGCAATTAGAAAATACGCCGATTTTGTGGCACACATCGCCCAAAGAGGACGCGGGCAGCGCATTTTAGGAGATAAAGATGCCCGTAGAGGCATTGAATTAATGTGGCAAATGCGCAGACAATGGATTAGACCAGCGAGCGAGTGGACAGGGGTGAGCCGTCGTGTTGCTGATAAAAGAAAGATTTTGGCCATGCTTGCCAATCACCTCTTTTGTCAGTATGAAGTTCCCTATTTTATGGGAGAAGCCTGGCTTACACGTAACACTTTACACATAGACTGGTTTTTACACCTCGGACGTGGAAAAAACATCCGAACAGCAGCAGAACTCCCTTTTGCACTCACCAAAAAGGAAGCCCATTTTTTTACACAAGCTCCCAAAAAAACAAGCATTGAACGCGCTTTTAGATATGCACAATTAATGGCTTTAGGGGCTACTAGTCGCTTATATGCCGAACTGATCAACAGCCCAATGGGAACCGATTACAAGCATCATGATTTTTGGACAGAGGTGATTCACTTTTTTTTACGTCAAAAAATGCTACCCATGTATCAAGTACGTCCTATTGTTGACTTTGTATATGCCCAACGACTAGGAGACAATGGCTCGCACACCTTTTCGATGAAAGGAAGAAGCTTGAAAGCAGTAGTGCGACAAATGGAACTTTGGCATGAAACACTATACCTCGATCAGCGACAACTGCTTTATGATATTGATACAAAATGGGAAGGAGTCGGCCTTGACGATTGGGAGTACTTTGGACAAGAAGGAGCCTATGTTATTCGGGAAATTACCAACTATAAAGACTTGCTTAAAGAGGGTAAAATTATGGGACATTGTGTCGCCTCTTACATCCATAAAATCCTAGAAGAACATACCACTATTTGGTCTCTAAAATGCCTAGATGGAAGTCATGAAATACATACCCTCACCATCGAATTAGTATATGATGAGGTACGACAAGTAAGAGGCGAGCGAAACCGTTTACCCACCATTGATGAGGAAAGAGTAGTAGAGGCATGGGCAAAAGCACATTACCTGACAGTCGAACGGTTTTAATCAACGACCAACGATTG
>JAHDCM010000137.1:4200-8587 GCA_020629895.1 Bacteroidota bacterium | reverse complement strand
GTGTTTTTTGGAACAGGAAGACGCTGGTCTACCTATTTGCAGTTGACGTTTTGATGATTGATGTTTGAACGATCGACGATTAGCGTTTGAACGAACTGTTTTTGTCTGCTTGTGATTACTATCTGTGAAGATGCTGACAGCAGCCTCATTGGACGTTTATCGTTTAATCTAAAAGCAAGTTATTGTGAAATTTGCAATATATAATACGATGTAAAAGTACTTTCGTTGCACGTAAATCGTCAACCGTTCAAACGTCTTTACGCGTGAGGGATAGTAGTGGTAGCTTGACGAAACAGAAGCCTTGTGTAGCTACGTCTAGCAGGGCTGACAGAGGAAGACACTGCTAGGCGATTAGCGAAGCAGGCTTGTGTGAGGCAACTACAAACGGATAGCCCGACGTGTATAAAAAAGCGCAATATTTTACTGCCAGTGAAAACGCTGGTAGTAAAATATTGCGCTTTTTTTATACACGGCACGCCCAAAAGATAATAATTGGTGAAAGGGTAATGGGATGGTGGGAATTATTTTAATTAATGGCCGAATAATTGCAGGAAGAAAAGTAAATGTAATATGTTTAGTTAGTAATACTTATACTTATTTTTTCTGATGAATAATTCCGCCAGTTACCTATATGAAAATGAGGAAATTCGTGCTTATCGACAAAAGCTCTTTAAATGGGATAAATTACTAACCTCTATTCTTCCATTATTAGTATTGGGAGGACTTGGGTATTATTTGTTAGGAAAGATAGAAATATTGTATTATGTGTTTTCTGTATGTGTTTTTTTTGGACTTAGTTTAAAGTATGTTAATCAACAAAACTTTAGAGTTGCTAAAATAATTCACTATATCTGTGTGTACGCTGCTATCACTCTTGCCTCTTTATGGTTTGATTTTTTGCGATTTGAGTATTTTATTTTTTTACCCTTATTGATTACTACCTTTATTTGTTATCCTAATAGAGATCGTAGGTTGAATTGGGTGATTGTTTTTGTATATAGTGTAACTGCAGCTTTTCTATGGGTTAATGAGTTTATTTATTTTGGAGCAGAATATTTTATTAGCGATGCTGCGGTTCGAACTTTTAATCATTTTTTTGGAGGGGCGATTATTTATATAGGCGTTGTTACCATTGTATTTGCTGTTTTAATACAGCATAAGGCCTTAGAGTTTGGGAATCGAGCCTTAGAACAGCTTCGGTTATCAGAGCAGAAATATCGACAGAATGAGGCGATGCTTCGAACCGTATTAGATAGTGCGCCGATTGGGATTTATGCTTGGGATTTGGCGTATAATATTATTGCCATTAATAAGCAGTGTAAGGAGGATTTTATACTACAATATAATTTAGTGCTAAATCCTGGTGATAATTTGAAGGAAAAGGCTCCACCCGAAAAATTTGAACGATGGGATAAAGAGTATTACCAACTTATTTTTGCTGGAGAGGGATTTCACTTAACAGGATATTTTAAAGAGGATGATGATGAAAAACGCCAATTTGTACAGAATAGTTATGTGCCTTTGACGGATGAGGAAGGGCATATTTTGGGAGGGATTGAGTTGTCACTTGATTTGACGGAGTTGGATAATAAGGAGCGTGCATTGAGACGTAGTGAGGCTTTGTTGAGGCATATTTTTGATAGTTCGACAGATGCCATCGAGATTATCACATTAAAAGAAGATAAAACCCCGCTAATTATAGAACGTAATTCGAAATATAAGGATATTTTTAGAAAACGAAAAAATAGTCATAAAAATGCACAAGGCATTATGGATGTTAGTCCTGAGCGACAAAAAAATGGACGATTATCAACGGAGTTGATGAAGGAGTACAAGGCTGTTTTTAAGCGTGATAAAGTAGTTACGCATGATTGGCAAATTTATGATGATAATGGAGCGCTTGTGGATTTAGAAATAAAAGTCTTTGAAGCAGAGGTTAATGATACAAATTGTATAGTAGGAATATTTAGAGATGTGACGGAGAAAAAACAACAAGAAGCCATTATTCAACAGCAATTACAAGATTTGAATAAGCAGAACATAGAATTACAAAAGTATATCAACTCCAATATGCAGTTGGAGAATTTTGCCTACATTGCTTCTCATGATTTGCAATCACCAATACGGACTATTGTTAGTTTTACGCAATTGCTAGAGCGCAGTTTAGGAACACGTATCAATAAAGAAGAGAAAGAGTATATGGATTTTATTGTTTCGGCGACTAAAAATATGCAGGGACTCATACAAGATTTATTGCTTTTTTCAAGGGCTAATACAACTGAATTAAGGTATTCGACTTTTGATGTATTCAATTTGGTAAGGGAGTTAAAACAGGAGTTGGCAAGTGCCATTAACGAGCAACAAGCGGTAATTACGTTTGATATACCTTTTAAAATGCTTGTTGCTGATCGCCAGAAATTGAAACAGGTATTTCAAAATTTGTTAGTTAATGCGCTCAAATTTATACCTGCTGAAAAAACGCCTATTATACATATCAGTGGGGTAGATCGGAAGAGTTTTTGGACGTTTAGTGTTCAGGATAATGGTATTGGGATTGAAGAAACGTATAAAGAAAAGATATTTATGTTGTTTAAGCGATTACATACTGCTGATGAGTTTGAAGGAACAGGCATTGGCTTGGCATTGTGTAAAAAAATTGTAGAACGACATGGAGGAACCATTGAGGTTCAGTCGGAGTTAGGAGAAGGAAGTACTTTTGTATTTACGATCTCAAAAAAAATGGATGAAGCGCAAACTACTACTAATTAGTCTATTATTGTTTATTGTCGGCTTATTTTGCCCCCAATCTTTCCAAATGCCTGTCGAGGGGGCTACACATCGAGATTATAACCGCAATTCTTTTTGGTATTTTCCCTGGGGTAAATCTGTTACTCATAAAGGAATTGATATTTTTGCCAAAGCAGGTACGAATATTCGTAGTTCAACAATGGGTTTGGTTTTGCTGGTGGGGCAGAATGGAATGGGAGGAAATACAGTATTGATTTTAGGCCCTAAGTGGCGACTACATTATTATGCACACCTACAACATATCGAAGCCAAACCGCTACAATTGGTAGGGCATACTGCTATCATTGGAAAGGTAGGAAGCTCTGGAAATGCGGCAGGGAAATCGCCTCATTTACACTATTCCATCCTTTCGCTAGTCCCTTATCCGTGGCGTATAGACGAAGACGTACAGGGTTGGAAAAAAATGTTTTACCTAAATCCAATGGATTATTTTTGAAGAGGGAGTAAGTAGATATGTTTCATAAAGTGTATTAATGTGAGAATAAATTGGTTTTATTATCTTTGTACATCTAAAATAGATAACTTTATATTGCTTACCCATAAGTTATAACCACATTTACTATTATTCCCTTAATTAAATCTTCATGTCGCCTATTAGCAAAATTGTTTATTTGTATATAACAAGTTGCTTGTTATTTCTTGTAATATCATTAACTGGATTTGCACAGACAATAGTGGTGGAGCCTCCCCAAAATGTAGTCAATTATATTCATGTAAATAAAGATGCGAATGAGTTGCCCAATATCGTCATTTTGATGGCAGATGACTTGGGATGGAATGATGTGAGTTATCATGGTAGCCAAATTGGTACACCTTATATTGATGAATTTGTGAAGGAAGGTGTTGAACTGAATCGTTTTTACACCTCACCTGCTTGTACACCCACTCGTGCAGGTATAATGACAGGCCGTTATGCGGAGCGTACACAATTGGGTTTTATGACAGGCGTGATAAAATACAATCGAAAAGGTGGTGTGTCTCCTAGCGAGGAAACAATGGCAGAATTATTGGCGAAGGCGGGGTATAATAATCGGGGGTGTATTGGTAAGTGGCACTTGGGGCATAGTCATATTAAATATCACCCATTACGTCAGGGTTTTACCTACTTCTATGGTTTATATGGAGGACAAGTCAACTATTTTGATCATACGCGGCGTAAAGAGTTAGACTGGCATCGCAATTATAAAAGTTGTTATGATAAAGGGTACACGACTGATTTGATTGGTAATGAGGCAAGTCGATTTATTGAAGAAAAATCGGAAGAAGGCCCATTTTTTCTTTATGTAGCCTTTAATGCTCCCCATGTTCCCCTAGAAGCTAAAATGGAAGATTTATTGAAGTATGGTTTTGATGGGAAGAAGCCTGTTTATGAGTTAGAGGGAGATTCCATGCGTTTGGGTATGAGTACCCAATTAGGGCGTGGAAATACGATTCGGCAGACGTATGCAGCAATGGTAGCAGGTATGGATGCATCTATTGGGCAAATTATCAAAACATTGAAAGAGGAGGGAGTATTTGAGAATACGATTGTTTTGTTTATGAGTGATAATGGAGGGCATCCTGATGTTGGAGGAAATAA
>JAHDCM010000137.1:0-4100 GCA_020629895.1 Bacteroidota bacterium | reverse complement strand
GAGGTAGATTTAAGTCATAAAGTACAGCCTGAATGGGCAATGCCTGGGAGATAGTTTAAAAAGAACATTTCACCTGATCAAAACCCGATTTTCGATGTAAAAAACCTACATCCACATGCAATGATCCTGTATTTTTGATACCAGAAATATAGATCACCTTCCCATTTTGACGATACAAGACACGATCCTTTACGCGCTCAATCCGCAAGGTATCTCCGATTGCCCACTCACCAAATTTACCTCTCGAATCGCCCCGCTCATAAATAAGAATGCTGCCGCTAGGAGTAATAAAGAAACTATATGCAATACTTTGTAGACTTGCATCTTTATTGTCTATTGAAAAGCCAATGGCTCCATAATTGCGATTTTCAGTGATGATAATTTCTACGGCTCCATTGGTGCTATCGGGCAATTCAGTAGTAGAGTAAGCACCTGAAAGTCCCCACTTCATTTGGCGGTGTTTTGATTGGATTCCCCCTCCTTTTACGCGTTTCGTTTTGACTAATTCCTGCCATTTTATAGGTTTATCTGCTACTAGCTCTTTAGATAATTTATTAAGAGCCTCGGTATCTATTAATTCACCATCACTTGCTTTTTCTTTGGTGAGGCGAATCTTTTCGAGATCCAAAGGCTTGATGCTTCCACTACCTGGCAGGAGTGTTTTTGAATCGCTCCATTCAGGAAAAGTACGCACTAGATTAACAGGAAAAGGATTGTAATTAAACTGTATTTGATGTTTGCCAGCCGGAATATCAATTGCTTTGAAGGTGCCAAATAATTTTCGGATAGCAACATCCTGCCCATTTATTTTGGCCGACCAATCTTTATCCCAATTATCTATAAAACAGAGTACGCCGTCTTGTTTTACAGAGATGGTCAATTCCAAATAATCACCATCATAGCGATGAATGTTGATAGCAGTAGCACTAGCGGGTTCATGGACTGCCGTTTCTAGTAAAAAGGTCTTTACATTCTTATAGTCAATATGTTTGGCAAAAAATAACTTTCGTCCTCCTTGTACACCCAATAAGGTATTGACCGAAAAAGGCACGCTTGTAGCATTGACTGTCTGAAAATTACCTTGTCCAGCTTTTTTGCGCAAAAAACGACGATAACTATCATAATACCAGCGTTCATGATGCAGGGCCGAGAAGGGTTGTTCTGTTTTTACACCTGACATCGCCACCTTGTATTGACGAGGAGAAACAAAGAATTTTTCGTTGACCTGCTCCAAATTTAAGAGACTTCTAAAACTGGCAGGCTGCTTATTGGCCGAGCATATTTTACTTGATTCCATACGTACCCCAAATGCATTGATAAGCACTATTAGAATTGGCAAGAGTGCGTAGACCATGCCTTTTTGAGTGAAGGTCGTTGTACGCTGATAGAGTAAATAGCTGAGTCCTAGAAATGCTAGGAGGGAAATAAAACCTGCAGGAATGTAAAAGTAATTTTTAAAATCAGGGAAATGAGTCGCCATATTATTAGTCCAGATTTCTTCAGGGGTACCTAGAAAATGAAATAATAACTGACCAATCAATATAAGTATATAAAAACCTCCAAAAATGCCTAAAAAACGCGGTAATCGTTGTTTGAAATCATCTACTCGACTGTATGGATCTCGCAATAAGGTTTCAAAAAAAGTGTACGATTTCGCTAGTATTAAAGCTAAGAAGGGTAATAAGATCACATTAATTCGACTCACAATTTTGAGACCTGCAAAGCCAGGTAAGTAATGCATCAAAGCCCGCGAAAAGAAATTATTTCCCTGTGTAGCTAGTGCAGCAAACAAAAAGTACCCCAAGAAAATCCACAAAAAAGTGCGGTTAGACCTTTGCTTAGAAATGGGATAGATATAATTGATAAGATAGCCTAGTATGATAAATAAAGGAAAGAAACCCATGTAATACCATCCCTTAAAACTCGAATAAGAAGGCATAATCCAAGAAGCGATGTGATGCGTAAAGGTAAAGCCATTTTTAGATAAATAATTGGCATCAAAATCCGACCTTCCTGCTACGACCTCTTTTAAAGAAAACATTTCGTATAAATAAGGTACGCATAAAAGGAGGGGGATTAAAAAAGCAAAGCCAATTGTTAGGAGATAGGGGAGGAAAGAGGGGGCTGGACTTTGAGGAGCTATTGCTTTCCGTGTTTTGGGGAAGAGCATCAACAAAATATAAAAAGGAAATAGAAATACAAAGGTATAATAAATAGAGTAGGCATAAGCAATAGTGAGTAGCATCAAAGTGCCGATACTTACCAATAATCCACCTTTGATGGGCTTTTGGAGGGCTAACGTAATTCCCCAAATAATCATCATTATCCAAGCAGCCGAATGGGTAGCAGGAAAACGATTAACCACACCGACCAATGCAAAACTAGTACTTAATATCAAGCAACTAAACAAGGCGGCACGCCAATTGACCTTGATGGTGCGTAACCAACCAAATAAATTCAAGCCAAACAAAGAAAGACCGAGTACTGAAAATCGCTGTCCATCAATCCACGAAAAGCCGCCCATAAATTTATAATACAAGGCAAGTGGAATATTAAGCGGGTAAAGGACTTGGTTATAAGGACTGGAAAAATAGGGAAATCCGCAGGCTTCGGCATTGGTCCATAGGGGAATACGAAATTGGGTAAGTGCATCAAGGAGGTACACTTTACAAAAGTAAAAGTACACCACATCCATCTTTAACTTCAACGAAAAAGACTGATCGGCTATCACATAACGAAAGAGATAGAGAAAGGGCCAAATAAAAATGAAAGTTAATAATAGATACTTCCATTTTTTGGGTAAGGGATTATATTGCTCCATGAAAGATATTGATCGGATCTAATTTTGAGCGGTAAAAATACGATCAATATCATTGTTACACAAATAGCCTCTACTTTTTACTCCACGCCCGAAACTTATAAGCCAAGCCTAAGCGACCTCCAATATTATAAGGGCGATAATTGGGAGCAGATTGAGGATTAGCCATTGGGCTATAAAATTGCAAACCACCAATAAGCCTAAAATTTCGCCCAATATGATACATCCCGCCAACTCCTAACTGGTAGGAAAATGCGATGTCTGGACTGCCTGATGCGATCAGTATAGAAGGAAATGGCTGTACCTGTGTTTTTAGTGGAGAGATAGAAGGAATGGTATAGTGGTCGTAATTTCTAGAGCGTTCAGCAATAAAAATATCTAAACCAATACCCGCTTCAGCATAAACTCCCAATCTGCCAAAGTGATGATGTACACGCATATTAAGTGGAATCGTTACTCTTTCAAAACTTTCCATTCGATCTACGGTATAAGCAATGGTATCACCAAAAGCTATATCCTGGTTATTATCAGCTAAAATATTTGGTAGTGGTAGAATCCGAGGCCCATTAAAAGAGGTGACTACAAAATCACCAAAAAACTCATGATCTTCTACGTAAATAATATCTCTAGGAGATACAAACCTTTTTCTATAATTCCCTCTATTAATACCTAGTCCAAATTCAAAAATACCAATGGTATAATTTCCTTGAATCCCTGCTGCCCAAGTAGGCAAAGGGCTAAATTGACTAACTTGTTGGAAAGGGAGAGTATCTCCTAAAATTTCTGGAGAGGGTATAATGTCAACTGTTTGTTCAACAGCATTATTATAACTAGATGATTGACCACCAAAACCATACAACTCAATATTAAACTGTTGAGGAAGTCGAGGACGTACAGGGCGGGTTGGTCTGCCTTGTTGCATCGCTCGTTGTGTTCTCCTACGAATCTTCTTCCAATTCTTGTTTAAACTAGGCAATTGCAACAACGGAGAAGACGGGGCTGCTTTTTCATCAATAGAGAGAGCAGGAGGTGTTGTTTTTGGGTTTGGTGCTACCTGTCTATCCATAGCTGAAATAACAGGAACAGGAGCCACAATCTTTTCCTTCAAAGCATTTTTCTCAAGCATCTGTTGACGAATCACTGCCGCACTAATCGCACCTGCTTCCCGTTTGTTGTTTTTATTATTTAAAAATGGCGCAGGCTGCAATGCCGATTGTTCGTTTTCAGACATCACAGTCTGGCCATTTAATGTCGGTGTATTAACCCGACTTGCGGATAATTT
>JAHDCM010000136.1 GCA_020629895.1 Bacteroidota bacterium | reverse complement strand
ATACCTGTTAGTGGACGCTATACAGATCGTCAAAAGGAGGTGTATAATGCAGTGTTGCGGATTATGAAACAGGCACGAGCGATGCTGATACCAGGTACTATTTTGAGTGATTATAATGAAGGAGTTGCCCAAATTGTGGAAGAAGAATTGATAAAATTAGGTTTGTTGGATGCTGAGGAGGTGAAAAAACAAAACCCCAAAAAACCATTATACAAAAAGTATTTTATGCATGGTACCTCGCATTTCTTAGGAATAGATGTGCATGATGTAGGAAGTGCTTATCGTCCAATGGAAGCGGGTATGGTGTTTACTTGTGAACCTGGTATTTATATTGAAGAAGAAGGTTTGGGTATTCGCATTGAAAATGATATTTTAGTAACCCGTAATGGACCAGTAGACTTAATGGAGAATACACCCATTGAGGTCGAGGAAATTGAGGATTTGATGAATGCTTAATTTTATGATTATTTCTCCCATAAAACAATTTACACTATGTATAACCTGAAAAGAGCCATCCCCAACGCAATCACCCTTACGAATTTATTTCTAGGATGTATAGCCATTGTATGCGCTTTTAATGGAAAATTAGCTTGGGTGCCTTTAGTGGTATTCTTGGCAGGAATCGCCGACTTTTTGGATGGTTTAGCGGCACGGATTTTAAATGTATCTTCCAATATTGGTACACAGCTAGATTCACTAGCAGATATGGTTACTTTTGGTGTGGTACCAGGTGTGGCGATGTTTCAATTATTAGCCTTAGCTTTTGATTCCAATCCTGATTTATCAAACCCTACACCCGATTCGGCCCCGCACATTTACTTCTTAGCTCCTGCTTTTTTGATTACGGTATTTTCGGCATTACGCCTCGCCAAGTTTAATGTAGATGAACGCCAAACATCAGGGTTTTTAGGCTTGGCAACGCCTGCCTGTACTGCATTTGTGCTAGGAATGGTGGCGATGTTGTATAATGATAATTTTGGACGTTGGGATCAGATGGTATTAAATGAGTATTTATTGTATGCCATTACTATTTTCCTATCGTATTTATTGATTGCTGAAATACCAATGTTTTCATTGAAGTTTAAGAGTAAACATTGGAAAGGTAATGAATTGCGTTGGTTGATTATTATTATTGGGATTACACTCATTGCAATAGGTGGCTTGGCTAGTGGAACGCTTATCATTAGCTTGTACATTTTGATGTCTTTGTTTGATAATTATGTATTACAACCTCGAAAGGCTGCTCGATCATGATGAAGCAACGTTTTTTATTGTCATTAGTTATTAGTTTTGCGCTTACCTCGTGTGTGCAGGCACAAGATATTGATTATGCACGTGAGGTGGTTAAGCAACTTTGCGCGCCTAGTATGCACGGGCGTGGTTATGTGGAACAAGGAGAGCGAAAAGCAGCCGATTTTATTGCAGGGGAGTTTGAAAAAATGGGGGTTAAAAGTTTTGAGGAGGATACCTATTTTCAGCCTTTTTCGATTTCTGTGAATACCTTCCCTAATCGTATGAATTTATGGATAGATGGTAAGCAGCTCACACCTGGCGAAGACTTTTATATCGAGCCTGCCTCTAAAGGAGGAAGTGGTCGCTTCAAGCCCATTTTTCTGAATGATTACATATTAGATAGCCAAAAACGGGTAGATAAATTGTTGCGTAAACAATCAAGGAATGCTGTTTTGATGACTTATAATAAGGAGGTATATGCAAAATGGTCTACGGCAAAGAAGGAGCGATATGAAAAGATTATTGCGAGGAGCAGTATTAAGAATAGAGTAGTGATGAGCGATAAAAAATTACATTGGCATATTCAGCAAAAAGCAGGTAATCAAACCGTGTTTAAGGTGAACAAAGAGGCGGTGAAAATAGGCACTAAGTCCAAAAAGCCGATCAAAAGAGTACGCTGGGAAGTCGATCAAGAATGGATCTCGTCTTATGAAACACAGAATGTGATTGGTTATGTAGAAGGAACTAAATATCCTGATCAGTATGTGGTATTTACGGCTCATTATGATCATATTGGTCGTATGGGTAGCGATACTTATATTCCTGGAGCGAATGATAATGCAAGTGGTACAGCTATGCTGCTCAATATGGCAAAACATTATGCCGAAAATCCACCTGCTTATACTACTGTTTTTATTGCCTTTGGAGGAGAAGAAGTAGGGCTGTTGGGATCACAATATTATATTAAAAATGAACTATTTCCTACCGATAAAATCCGCTTTTTACTCAATACCGACATCGTAGGAACAGGAGATGATGGTATTACGCTGGTCAATGGTGCCGTGTTTCAGGATGCCTTTCAAACGATAGTTGATATTAATGAAGAGAAAGGCTATTTGAAGCAGGTCAAAAAACGTGGCAAAGCTGCCAATAGTGATCACTGGCCTTTCTTTGAAAAAGGAGTGCCTTGCTTTTTTATTT
The DNA here is from genome assembly GCA_020629895.1 of Bacteroidota bacterium. GTDB lineage: Bacteria > Bacteroidota > Bacteroidia > Chitinophagales > UBA2359 > JAHDHP01. Next base: position 6,180 of record JAHDCM010000136.1, on the reverse strand, counting down.
ATACAATGGGGGGTATTCAAGCTTATCACGATATTTATGATCGTGCCGAAACACTTCCGCTTACTGAATTTGAAGACCTGTTTCGATTATTGACTGATTTTGTGGAGACTTTATGATAGACCGTATTGTGTTGGCAATAAGGTCTATCAGTATTAAGTACCTAGATGTAAGTTTTTCGACAAAAAATAAAACCACATAAGAAAAATAACACATTACACATTACTACTTATGTGTCTTATTTTTCTTATGTGGTTCAAATTTATTCATACTCTTAAAATGTTGGAAAACTTTTGCCCATGTACTTAGTAAGCGTCAGCAGTCGATCTCTCAGCAAAGCGACCTCGCCGTTCTTCCAAGTCCTTTAATAATGGAATGACCTCTTCCTTATCTTTCTGACGTTGTTTTTTCCAGCCAAAGTAAAATACCACGATTAAAAATAGCCATAATATAGCAATGCTGCCCCAAGCAATGGTGATAGAATATGCTTGTAATAAATGGTATTGGTAGGCACTCATCAAAGCTCCAAGTAGCACCAGGTAGAGGGGAGTAAAGAAATTGGTTACTAGCAAGTTGTACCGTAGTTTTTTGATTTGGTAAGTTAAGTACTTTGTAGGAGATAAGACCATCGCTTGATCTGCTTGGATATTTCGATGCCACAAAATCATAGCTTGCAATCCGATTAAAAAGATAACTGCCATAAATAAACATACAACAAGCGTATGATTTAAAATCAAGGGAAAGACAAAGTACATTAAAAAGAAAATCGTACCTGCTAATAAATAAGTAAGCCAGGTATTTTCTTTGCGGATACGTTTATCCAATTGCTGTGCTTGTTCCATCGTTTTTTTTGCCAATGGTGCTGGTATTTCTTGTTGTTGCCATTCGTTCATTAATTGATTGATATTCATGGTCGTTGCTTTTTGATAAGTTTGGCTAATTTTGTTTTTATACGACTAATTTTTACCCCCACATGATTGGTGGTTAGTTCGAGTATTGCTCCAATTTCTTTATAAGAAAATCCTTCCAAATAACATCCTATAATCGCTTTTTCATTTGGCTCCAATTTGGGGATGGCCTGCATTAGTTGGTCTAGTTCAGTTGACTGGTTTGTGGAATCAGCATGCTTGTATTGCTGATAGTCTTTTTGTAAGTGTTGTTGTTGTTTAACAAGTCGTTTTTGTCGATTATTAAAGGTAATAGAAGTATTAACGATGATCCGATAAATGTAGGTCTCCACCTTCGAGTTGCCCTTAAATTGGGGCAGGCTTTTCCATATATTGATGAGTACCTCCTGAAATAAATCATCCACTTGTGAAGTATCATAAATCATAATGCGACATAAACGGTATATTTTATGTCGTTGCTGTTGATAAATCTGTTCAAATGAGTGATGCATTATTAAGTTTGGAGAGTTATTTGTTTAATACATGATTAAAATAGATGCTTGAAACGGTATTTATTGTTATAGTCTAAACCAAGCAGGCATTTATTACAAGGAGGCAATTATTTTTTCCAATGCCTGTGACTTTATTTGAAAAGAAAGTCTTAAAAATCGGAAAATGTACAAGTTAATTACCTTTTATTAAAATAAAACTACTTTATTATTATTTTTAACAATGTGTTGCGATGCTTGTTAAATAAGTGTTATAAGTTGTTTTATAGATAAATAATATGTGTTTATAATTTTTTATGTGAATTATTTTTTTGTATTACTTTTCTCGTCTTATAGCCTCAAACCAACCCATTACCATTTCTAGCTTCCCCCTTCAGCATTCCATCAATGAGTGTATGGAAGGTAAACGGATGTGATTGAATAAGCATTCTGTCATGTCATTCTAACCCATAGCCTTTTCAGAGAAACATAAAAACGAAAAATGAAACTGTATAAGTTATTTATCAGTTTAATAGGATTGCTATGCCTACCTCCAAGCAATGAACTATTCGCAACAGTGGAAAGTACATTCGCCTTTTCTCAATTGCCACAAGATGGACAACTCTATCCACGCAATACGAGTACCAATGAGGCAATAGTAGAAATCGTAGGGAATGTACAGAATAACCAAGACTGGGAAAAATTGTTAGTACATGTTTATATAGAGCAAGATTTTCAAGCCGAATTACGAAAAGAATTACGCTTAAAAGGCAGTAAAGCAGATAGCGTCAGTAGCAAAGACGAAGCCTTTTATTTTTCTTATACAATAACAGCTGGCTTACACAATTATCATTTTTTTATTCTTGCTGAAGATGAAACAGGCAATCGAAGATTGATCAAAAAAATGACGAATATTGTTGCAGGAGATGCTTACATCATTCAAGGACAATCGAATGCCGAAGCCCGCCGTTATGAGGGAGATGCCAACGAGAATCAAAGTGAATATATCCGCGTATTTGGTTGTGGATTTGAATGTGATGAAACATGGAATTTTGCAAACGGTAATCGGGCGATGTATCAAGAAGGCAATATAGGGCAGTGGGGCTTGAAAATGGCTAAATTACTGGTAGATTATCACCAAATTCCTATCGCTATATTTAATGGAGCGCATGGAGATAAACGCATTGCGTTTTTTCAGCGTAATGACGAAATGCCCACAGACTCACTAAGTAACTATGGCCGATTATTGAATAGAGTAGCAGCAGCGCATCTAACCAATCATATTCGCGGTATTTTTTGGTCACAAGGTGAAAATAATGGCTACTATTCAGGTGAAGATCATTTGATTGATGCCTATAAAGAGGCTTGGATAGAGCTACAACAAGATTGGAGAGAAGATTTTCCCAACCTCGAAAAAATATATATCCTTCAAACTAGACAGGGGGGCTGCGGCTCGCCTCTACATTATATTGTAGAGGCACAGCGACAGCTTGCAAATGAGCTAGATGGAGTCGAAATTATGAGTAGCAATAATGTCGCACACGATGGTTGCCATTTTCCTTATGAAGAGGGCTATGAGTGGATCGGTGAACGTATGTATTACCTAGTAGCCAATGAGTTATATCAGGCAGCTTATCAAAATGTAACGGCTCCTAATATCGACTATTGTTACTGGGTCAACGATACTGCCATTGCGCTAGTGATGCAAAATACAAGTGATGTGTTGTTCTGGGAAGAGGGCGCAGAGAAGGATTTTCGTATCGAAGGAACGGAGGTGCCTTTTGTCAGTGGATACACTAGTAATAACCGATTAATATTACAACTTGAAAGCAAGCCCGAACAAGCTATTGGGTTGAGTTATACGGGACATAGTGGAGGTGCAGGCCCTTGGATTACCAATGCGACAGGGGTTGGAATTATTAATTTTTTTAAACTGCCTATTCAAGAAAACCGCATTGCATTGCACCTAAAAGTATTCCTCGAAGGAACTTACAATGTAACAACTAACCTGATGGAGACCGTTTTGTACGAAGAAGATATTTTACCTCAACAACAACCCTTCATAGCCGCCCCGTGGAATTATCAAGGCAGTGAATCGGTAGTAAGGTATCAAGAAAGTCACCTGCCCATTGTTGATTGGTTACTAATTGAGCTACGAGATGTAAAGGACACGAAAAAGATCATTGCTCAAGGTGCTGCCCTTTTACTAGAGGATGGAAGAGTAATAGATGCCATTGACCTAAAAGCAGGCGTCTTTTTTCCCAATACAAACAATAACGAAAGCTATTATGTTGCCATTCGCTCACGTAATCATCTGGATGTTTTGAGTGAAAAACCTGCTTACATTAGTAATGGGCTATTAAGTTATGATTTTACCAATATTGCCAATGTCAAGAGTAAACAAGTCCAAAAACTACGAAAAGGAGTAGCAGGCTTATATGTAGGTGACCTAAATGCAGATGGCGTCATTACAATTGCCGATTTACAGCACTATCAGCAAGAATCAACTATAATTCGACAATATGTCGCCAGTGATTGCAATTTTGATGCAATGGTATCCGTTAATGATTTTAACCAATTACGCCTAAATATGGGATTGATAGCCATTCCTGATTTATGGTATGAATTGCGGTAGAAAAAGAAATAAAGTTTCCGATCAGGTTCTGGGAATATTTTATTAATCTTGCAAAATACTTATTAATTTTATTGTCCAAACCAATCTTGTCTTCCCAATTAACGAACCTAAATAACCATTCATGAAAAGTTTAAAATTTTTATCTGTATTAGCCCTGTTAATGGTCTTATTTATTGGCAATGCTGATGCGCAAGGTACCCGTACCAAAGCCAAATTAAAAGAAGGACCCAAAATGATGATGATGGAACTCACCCCTGAGATCATCAAAGCGGTGAAAATTAAGAAAAAGCAACTACCTAAAATCAAAGCCATCAATGGTGATTTTATGAATAAGATGAGTGCATTGCGCCAAAGTTCAGGAGGTGACCGTATGGCGATGAAAAATGGAATTAAAGCTGCTCGTGATGCGCGTAACCTTGCTCTAAGTGATGTGCTGAAGAAAAAACAACTCAAAAAGTTTATGCAGTTAGAACGTCAATTTAGACAAAACAATCGACCCGCTGATGCGATGATGGGAGGTACTAAAAAAGGAATTACCAAACCTGGAAACTAAGTAAAGATTCTAACCATGCAAAAGAAGGGTTTAGACAATACGTCTAAACCCTTTTTTAATTGGCTTCATTAGAAACAAAGCACCTTTACATCCGTTCCTTTTTTCCGCAAATACCGCCTAATAATCTGTTGCACATCTGGATTTTCACGGAATGGAATCAAATGATTTCGAATTTTAGGTAAAATAGTCAAACGCTCAAAAGTACTCAAAGCTGTTTGCTCCAAATTAGGAGCCTTCACACGTGGCCAATACGTATAACCCTGGTACTTATGGTCTTCGATCAAAACCATCCCCAACTCGGCCTCATCAGTACCATCTTCCACAATCAACATATTGGGATGCGGATAACTAAAAAAATCAATCAGCCCCTCCATTTTTGCATTATGCGCTGCAACCGTTTCTAGCTCCGCACGAAACAACTCCTCTTCAAAACCACTACTTGTAAACCAATGCTCAAAACTACCAATCCCACACAAAGATAAGGTAAGGTCATATTGCAAAGCCATTTGTAGTAAAAAATGAATCCCGCCCCACTTTTTACTAAATTGCACCAACGCCCGTTTTTCTGATCGTAAATAATCCAATTCCAATATCAAATACCCCGCCTTATTGGTACGCGCATATACCCCAAAACGATACTGCTTACGGCGTTGTGCGCGATTGAACTTAGGCATATACCGTTTTATCTCATCCGACTCCAACAGCAATGCCAGTAATTCACTACCCGTTACGCGATACTGCAAATCATAAATCATTTCCTTCATCCGTTGCTTACTTCCCGACTCCAAATCACTATTAAAATGACTCAATACTCGTGTTCGAATATCCTTACTTTTACCCAAGTAAATAATCTGCCCACGACTGTTCAAAAAGTAATAAACCCCCGTTAAATGTGGCAACTGATCCACCTTTTCCATCGGCAAATTAGGCGGAAATTTCGTCGCTTGTACAATCTGGCGCACTTGTTTTTTATCGTGGATATGCGGAATTTCAGCAAATAAACAATTCGTCACTGCTGCAATCGTCTCACAACGATGCAATAATCCACTATGATGTTCGAATGGAATCTCAAAGTCATGACAAATAGCTGTTAATGTGCGTGGGTGAGTAATGGGAAATTGGCGTTCTACCAACTGACGCAAACATATTTGTTGCCGATTAAAACGCCTACCTGCCCGCTTAAACGCCTGCTTCAGTAAAGCATACAAGCGGCGTACATCAAAACCTACCAAAATCGACTTCCCAATAAAGTTGATAATCGGTTCTGCTAACTCCTCAAATGTTGGTGCCGCCTCCAATTCTTCCCGATTAAAAGGCATCATCGAAAGCAAAAAATCGGATACTTCTGCCTCTGTATAAATCAAACTATAAAAACGATCTACCACTTGCGCCCCATCAAATTGCACCAATGCCAGAGCAATCATCCGATCTTTATACGGACTGCCACCAGTATATTCCATGTCAATAATGGTATATGGATGAGACATCTTTAAACTAGTCTTGAGTGGTCGAGCAAAATCATCAGTTGGGCTTACCATAGCCCTACAAAAATACATTTTTTTAGTGAAATGATGAGTTTGTTAGTATTTTTTATTTTTACTTGGGCGTGTCCCCATTTTT
>JAHDCM010000135.1 GCA_020629895.1 Bacteroidota bacterium | reverse complement strand
ATCCCTCACGCGGTGAATGTGCGATGTACTAGGTGCGATGTGCGACGAAGGGTTGCCGCCAGCGTCATCGCTGGTGGTTTATCCGACAAATTTCAGCGTCTAGGCTGATTGTCCTTTCGTCTCACATTATACTAGTTGTCGAAGACAACTCTTATATGCACTTCATCTTCTCTTGAATCCTTTTATGAAAGCTCTTAGATGTACTTTCATTTCTTTTATGGTTCCATAAAAAATGCTGTCTTCAACCTCACTATTATGTATGGTTTAAGTGCCTAGACAAAAGTTTTTCTACAAAAAATCAGCGTATTACGTTGAGATAACTCCCCTCCAGTAGAGGGGTTGGGGATGGGTTCGCACCTCAAAAAATGTCGAACAATTTCTGTCCATGTACTTATTATAAAATGAATCGCTTTTGCATAGGTACTTACAAAGCCGCTGGCTTATCAGCCTCTCAGATAAAAAAAACTTTTTTTACACTAAATATTGCATAAAGTAAAAAAAGAGTTTACCTTTACGCCACTTTTGGAGGAAGTCGGTAATTAATTGCTTACTTTTTAACTGGTGCGGTAGCTCAGTTGGTAGAGCAAAGGACTGAAAATCCTTGTGTCGGCGGTTCGATTCCGTCCCGCACCACCACCAAAACTAACAAAGCCTGATAGTCAACGACTGTCAGGCTTTTTGCTTTTAAATAATACATCGAAGCTATTGAGGGGATAGGCAAAAAAATAAATGTGTGTTTATGTTTTTTGCCGCCTTCCTCGTCGTTGTATAAACACTTCCTCCTCATGCCACTTCAACTGTTCTAGTGAAGGGTAGTAAGCTTCTTTTTTAGGAAGTAAAATCTTTTTCCCCTCCAATTTCAGCCAACGTTCACTTTGCGGAAACTCAGCTATTTTATTAGATAATCGAACCTTATAATTTTGGTCGATACAAAACAGTCCCTGGTGAAAAGCTTGGTATAGGGTAGGCGTCATACAAAGACCATTAGAAACCGTATAATCTTTTGTGTTGCGATAAGAGCGAATATAGCAAGCATTTACCAAACCAACTTGTGTGCCATCTGGAATAGACAATTCTGAAACGCAACAAGTTTGATGATAAGATTTTAATAATAATCGTTTAGAAAGTGCTTGGTGTAGATACTGCTGAAGACGAGGCAAATCGGGATAAGCTGCACAATAATCAACACTAGAACTTTCGACCAATATTTTTTGAATAGTTTGTAGCTGTTCCTTGATGATATGATTGGGACGGTGAAATAAAGGAGCCGTTTCTGGAAAAAAACGTTCTAACAATTGGGTGGTGAGGTAGTGACGACTTTCCTTATTTTGAAGTAGCGTATAAAAGTCAGGATGAAATACGATATGATGGAGAGCCATATCCAAGTGATGAATATGCTCAATGAGTTGAGGCTTTTGTAACAAGCGATCAAAGTTGGGATTGGCTACCATTTGAAATAAGCCAAGCTGTTGTAATGATAAAAAGCTAGAAGTAAAAGAGAATGGAACAGAATGGTGGACTAATATATCCCAATTTTTTAGTGTGGTCGCCACAAAATGAGGAGTGAGATATGCTTTTGTTGTTTGGTAATATTGCCGATTCGCCAACTCTAAAATAGACAATATTAGGATGGCGGTAGAATATTGGTTCGAAGGTATTTGCTGTATAATATAATTGTACTTGAACAGATTTTTGGTCATAATTGCTGGCTTCTTCTCTAAGTAACGGTTAAAAAATAAGTTCCGCAATTTAATAGCTAGAGATTTTAGTCTTATTCAAGGCGTGAAACGTAGACATAGCCAAAGCTCTGACGAGGCTTCAGAACGCAGAATAAGACTAAAAGATCAGCTAGAGATGAGGAAGTTATTATTTATCCGTTACTAAAGGGGGTTACATTTTGAGTCGTATCTATTGATTTTTATCAATATAAAGATATTTGGAAAAGTAAATATAGGAAAGATTTTTGTCATTAGCAGATATGACTATACTTTTATTACACTACTCACCCACATATTGGATTTTTACCCCCTGACTTTCCCCAAAATTAGCACTCAATACAAAACGTTGGATTAGCTCGCCATCATCTATGGTAACAGCCGCTGTATTGGGAGGTATTTTCCCTAAATTGATGGCATGTAAAAGTAAATAATTTTCAGATTTAGAAAGTTGGTAATGTAATTGCGACTTCTTGTTTTTGAGGCTCATATTTTGCAACAACCATTGATCATTTACGCGAAGGGAAATAATGTCTCCATCTTCCTCATTATCATCCCAAACCATAATTTTAATGTTGGGATGTTTTACTTTAATGGTACGGGTAATATTTACCGCTCTGCCCTCTACCTCAGAAGGGACATTTTCGATAGGTTGATAACGAATGGTAAAGAGCAGGTTATTTTGCCCTCTACCATAATAAGAAAGGGTACTCCCTTTCTTAACCCATTCTCCCTCTTGACTACAATTATAAGAAACAAATTCAAAGTTGTCAGGTAGTACCCAAACGTACACAAACTCTTTAAACCCATTCGGACGACTGTAAAAACCATAGTAGCCTTGTGAGTCAGGGATGGAGTCATTACGGAAAGTGTAAACCCCCTCTTCATCAATATATACGTTCTTTCCAAAATTGCCGCGCCACATCAAAGCAAAACTACCCTGATCAAAGTGTAGCTGATTAAAAGCTTCATCTGGGTTTTCTTGAAAAATGTAGTCTTTGGGTTGGATATATTCATAGTGGGTTTCTACGTCTAGCCCTTTTTCTAAACCTACCCAGCATGATAAATAATTGGAACGTTGTGTCCAATATTGCATATAGTTAACGCCATCGGGCTTAATATACATAATGCGTTCATTAACTACTTCTGCTGTTTCTTGGGCTTCAACAGATTGATTGTTGAAAAGAATAATGCCAAGAAGTAGTAATAGAATATAGCCGTATCTCATAACAGGTAATCTTAATTGAAGAACACTTCTAAATTATATAAATAATTAGGGAATGCCAACGGAAACGCAGGGTTTATAAGGCTTATAGAGATAATAATTTATTAACTATATGTAGAGGCTTGAGAGACCGCTATGCTAAGGTCTTATGTGTTTATCCACAGGGCATTTGCCCTTGTTAAAAAAAACAGCCCCTAAGTATTGTTTTTCGCATAGTGAAGTGGGAGAATAAAAATATGTTAACAAACACTTGTTAGTATTATTGTCAAAAAAAATAGCACTTTGTTGCGCTTTTATTAAAAAAAGTGGCATAAAATTGTTATTTTGATAATCAAAAGGTTAAGTGATCAAAGTCAACTCCCCCCTAAATCATTATTTTTATAGTTATTACCTAATAAAAAGGGTGTTTGTTACTTTTTGAAGTAATGGAAGAGCCAGATAGTGACAATTACTGAACTAGGTTTAATTACAACACGATAAAATAATTGTTTTTGCGTGAGGGATAGAGGCGGAATGTGCTGTGAGGAGGCTGCTAGTGAAGCAAGGAGTAGCGAAGGCTGAGCGGGATGAGCGAAGACGAGCTGCGACTATGCTGAACAGTAGCCGAGTAAGCACATATTAGCCGAAAGCCCGACCCCCTTTTGCCAATCAAACCTGAGGGGTTTGATTGACAAAAGGGGGACACGCCCAACAAATAAAATGGAAATTGACCATGAAAAAAGAATGTGAGCAGCGAGGTTTGTATGTGCCTCAATTAGAAAAAGATGCTTGTGGTATCGGATTGATTGCTAATTTGAATAATGAGCAGTCACATTTATTGATAGAGCAGGCTATTACAATGCTAGAAAAAATGGAGCATCGGGGAGCTTGTGGTTGCGAACCCAATACAGGAGATGGTGCAGGAATATTGATTCAGGTACCAGATGCTTTTTTTCGAGAAGAAGGAAAGAAACAAGGGTTTGAATTGCCACCATTTGGGCATTATGGAGTAGGCATGTTGTTTTTGCCTCCTGAACAGTCCTTATACGATCAAGTAAAGTCTTTTTTTGAAAAGCAGCTTAAGGAGTTGGGTTTCGAATTATTAGGTTATCGCAGGCTTGAAACAGATAATGAGTCGGTGGGTGAGACTTCGGTGAAGGTGGAACCTATTATGGAGCAGGTGTTTGTGAGGCATCAAGAGGAGAAGATACATCACCAAGCTCTCGAACGCAAATTGTTTTTATTACGCAATGTAAGTTCGCATCGTATTCATCAAGCGTTTCCTGAAACCAAAGATGCCTTTTATTTTACCTCATTTTCTTATAAAACAGTTGTTTATAAAGGGCAATTGACCACTTGGCAATTACGTCCGTATTTTGCTGACCTAAAAGATGAACGAGTAGTATCAGCAATCGCGTTGGTGCATTCCCGATTTTCAACTAATACTTTTCCAAAGTGGAGATTGGCACAGCCCTTTAGATATGTAGCTCACAATGGAGAAATTAACACCATTAGAGGGAATTTGAATTGGTGGCGTACAAAGGAAATATTGCTAGAGAGTGATTATTTTTCGAAGGAAGAACTAGATATGTTGTTTCCTATTTGTGATCCTAGCCAGTCTGACTCCGCTAATTTTGACAATGTAGTAGAATTGCTGCATTTGTGTGGGCGTTCCCTTCCGCATGTTTTGATGATGATGATTCCAGAGGCTTGGCAAGGGAATGAGCTGATGGAAGACGACAAACGGGCTTTTTATGAATACCACAAATCGTTGATGGAACCGTGGGATGGCCCTGCTTCTTTGTGTTTCACCGATGGAATTATTGTTGGAGCTACTTTAGATCGAAATGGATTGCGTCCTTCGCGGTATATCCTGACTAAAAACAATCATATTATATTAGCTTCTGAAGCGGGCGTGCTGCCTATTGAACCTAGCGAAATTGTATTTAAAGGGCGTTTACAGCCTGGAAAAATGCTAGTAGCTGATTTGGATGAAGGCCGTATTATTAGTGATGAAGAGGTGAAAAAGACCATTTGTAGCCGTGAGCCTTATCAAGCTTGGTTAGATGCTCATAAATTGCGTTTAAGTGACTTGCCTAAAACGACACTTGTTTCGACAAGTCCCTTGTCATTATTGACACAACAACTAGCTTTTGGCTATACGAAAGAAGATATTCAGGTCTTACTCAAGCCAATGGCAGTAGATGGAAAAGGGGCGATTGGGTCGATGGGAGCTGATACGCCTTTGGCGGTCTTATCTACTAAGAGCCAACATCTTTCTAATTATTTTAAACAGCTTTTTGCACAAGTTACCAACCCTCCTATTGATCCTATTCGAGAGCGGGCAGTAATGTCTTTATATACTAGTTTGGGTAGTCAACTCAATGTGCTGACTACTAGCCCTGAGCATTGTCAACAACTACACCTAGAGCAACCCATTCTGACTAATGAGGCACTCGCTCAAATCCGTTCGATTGAACATCCTGCTTTTAAAGCAGCAACGATTCCACTTACCTTTTCTACTTCCTCAAAAATAGCTTTAAAAAAGGCGGTTCAGGCTATTTGCCAACGGGCTGAAGAGGCAGTAAAAGCAGGAGTAAATATTTTGATTTTATCAGATAAATGTGTCGATGAAAAGCAAGCTCCTATTCCTTCTTTATTGGCAACAGGAGCTATTCACCATCACCTCATTCAAAAGGGTTTACGCGCACAAGCATCACTCGTTGTTGAAGCAGGAGATGTGCGTGAAAGTCATCATTTTGCGACCTTAATTGGCTATGGAGCAGGTGCCATTAATCCTTATTTGGCTTTTGAAACCTTGTTAGAATTACAAGAGCAAGGAGAAATTACGACTCCTAAAAAAGAAGTCGTTAAAAATTATATTAAGGCAGTAGGAAAAGAGCTACTCAAAATCTTTTCTAAAATAGGTATCTCTACCTTGCAATCGTATAAAGGCGCGCAAATTTTTGAGGCATTAGGTTTAAATCAAGAGGTGATTGACCAATGTTTTAAAGGTACCATTTCACGCATTGAGGGCATTGGTTTTGAGGGAATTGCGGAAGAAGTACTTACCCGCCATAAAGTGGCATTTAAACAAGAAGAAAAACAAGTAGAGCCGCAATTAGATGTAGGAGGAATTTATCAATGGAAAAGACGAGGGGAATATCACTTATTCAATCCGCAAACCATTCACCTGCTTCAGTTTTCTTCTCATGCCAACGATTATAAGCTCTATAAACAGTATGCGAAGCTCATTAATGAACAACAAGAAAAAGCCATCTGTCTACGAGGTTTACTCGATTTTAAAAAGCGCAAACCAATTCCTTTAGAAGAGGTAGAACCAATTGAGGAAATCTTCAAACGTTTTGCCACTGGAGCGATGTCTTTTGGTTCTATCTCACACGAAGCACATACGACCTTAGCTATTGCAATGAATCGTATAGGTGCCAAAAGTAATAGTGGAGAAGGAGGAGAAGATCCGATTCGTTATCACGCCAAAGGTAATGGTGACTCGGAACGTTCGGCAATCAAACAAGTGGCTTCTGGTCGTTTTGGAGTAACCAGCCACTACCTCACCAATGCCGATGAGTTGCAAATCAAAATGGCACAGGGAGCAAAGCCAGGAGAAGGTGGACAATTGCCAGGGCATAAGGTAAACAACTGGATTGCTCGTGTTCGCCACGCCACACCTGGAGTAGGCCTAATATCGCCTCCTCCGCACCACGATATTTACTCCATAGAAGACCTTGCTCAATTAATCTTCGATCTGAAAAATGCAAATCGACAAGCAAGAATTAGTGTCAAGCTTGTCTCAGAAGCAGGAGTGGGAGTTGTTGCAGCAGGGGTAGCTAAAGCGCACGCAGATGTGATCCTTATTGCAGGACATGATGGAGGAACAGGAGCTTCACCACTTAGTTCTATTCGACATGCTGGTTTGCCCTGGGAACTGGGTTTGGCAGAAGCACATCAAACATTAGTTAAAAACAAGTTGCGTAGTCGAGTAACCTTGCAAACTGATGGGCAAGTGCGTACTGGACGCGATTTGGCAATTGCTACTTTACTAGGTGCCGAAGAATGGGGAGTTGCTACTGCCGCTTTAGTGGTAGAAGGCTGTATTATGATGCGTAAGTGCCACAATAATACCTGTCCAGTAGGAATTGCTACGCAAGATCCCGAATTAAGAAAACGTTTTCAAGGTGATCCAAAACATGTAATTAATTTCTTTACCTTCCTCGCCAACGACCTGCGAGAAATTATGGCTTCGCTAGGGTTCCGAACTGTTAATGAAATGGTAGGGCAGGCAAATGTATTGGAGGTCAAGAAAAACTTGAGCCATTGGAAGCATCACCAGATGGATTTAAGTCCCATTGTACATCAACAAATAGAGGGACAAGAAGCAGGCTTATACCAACAAGAAGCACAAGATCATGGCATTGAAAATGTGCTAGATCACCAATTAATCGCTATTGCTAAAGAAACCCTCGAAAAGGGAACAGCAGTAACCGCACAGTTGCCAATTGTTAATACTGATCGAACAGTTGGGGCAATGCTTTCTAATGAAATTTCGAAACGATATGGAGGAGAAGGATTAAACGAAGATAGTATCCAATTGCATTTCAAAGGAGCCGCAGGGCAAAGTTTTGGTGCTTTTACTGCCAAAGGGTTGACCATGCGCCTCGAAGGCGAAGCCAATGACTATTTTGGTAAGGGCTTGTCAGGTGCGAAACTCATCATACATCCCGATGAAACAGCAACTTTTAATCCTGCCGAAAATATGATTATCGGAAACGTAGCCTTTTATGGAGGGACTTCTGGAGAGGCTTATATCAATGGTTTAGCAGGAGAACGGTTTGCGGTACGCAACTCAGGGGTTACGGCTGTTGTAGAGGGAGTTGGAGATCATGCCTGTGAATATATGACAGGTGGGAAAGTGCTAATCTTAGGAGCAACAGGACGCAACTTCGCAGCGGGAATGAGTGGGGGAGTGGCTTATGTCTTACAAGCAAAAGAGACTTTTGAGGCTTACTGTAATCTTGAACTAGTTGACCTCGAAGCATTAGAGGAAGAGGATCAAACCTTAGTTCATCAACTAGTTACTAGGCATTATGAATACACCCAAAGTCCTCTTGCAAAATCGCTCCTTGATAATTGGGAAGATACACTGCCTCGCTTTACCAAAGTGATGCCTCGTGACTACAAAGCAGCCCTACAACGAATGCAAGCCCGAAAAGAGCAAGAAGGTATCAAACAGTTACCCAACAAATCTACTACGTATGCTAAACCACCAAAAGAAGCAAGACGATGGGACGATTAACGATAGAATGGTTGACAGCTTAGGTTAACAATACCTAATAAAATGCCCTGTTGCATTATGCCGAAAAGGGCCATGCGCGTAGGTATTGACCTTCAAGATTTTTGGCAATAAAAACAGGATGCAGCAAGAAGCGGGGGCTTGGTGATGTAGCAGCCTTGTCTGAGCGCAGCGAGTTTGGCTGCGTTGCTCTTGCAAATCCTAGTTTTTATCCAAAAAGATTGTGAGTCTTGAATTTTGGTTCTTTGTTTCAAGACAAAGAACGAAAAGAAGTTTTATCCCAAAAAGATTGTGAGTCTTGAATTTTGGTTCTTTGTTTCAAGACAAAGAACGAAAAGAAGTTTTATCCCAAAAGATTGCGAGTCTTGAATTTTGGTTCTTTGTTTCAAGACAAAGAACGAAAAGAAGTTTTATC
>JAHDCM010000134.1 GCA_020629895.1 Bacteroidota bacterium | reverse complement strand
CCAGCTTTCTGTATTTTCATTATTACGTATTCGTCCTCCCCTACGACCTCCTCTATCTCCGCCTTTATAAGGATGTGGCAAACCTTTTTGAAAACAGTGGATCGAAAAGGGAGAATCGTAGGTGCTAATGATTACTTTCATATACATGGTTTCTTCTTTCCAATGATCTTTCTTAATATAATCTTCTAATACAAATTCGATAACATTGCTCGTTGCATCTTTATGTTTTATATTTGACCAAATAGGTTTGCCTCCTTCTAGGATGCTTACAGAATTGCTGTCTCCTGTGCTAGTATATAGATAATTGTCAATCATAAAATCCTGGCCCATATATAGTAGTGAAATTCTATATCGTTGTGTACTATTATTGTTTATTTTAAAAGATAAACGGGTATAATTATTTTTTTCCTCTCCATGATCTTTTTTAGTGAAGGAAAGCAGGTAGGTATCGTTACAATCTGGACTTACGACATGATTATCTTGATGTACGGTTAATTGAATATCGGATTTAGGGATGGTACTACTTGGATTTTGGAGGTCTTTAATGAACGTCCAATTAGCGATCGCTTCCAAATATTCGTGTATCATACGCATGGCACTCTCACCATAAGGCTCTTTTGCTACGATTGGTTTTAAGTGATATTGCACTTCTCCATCCTTCGCACTTTCTACCATCTTATTGATTTGATAGCCCTCTTCATCTGCTAGTAAGTAATAATCGGGTATAGCAGCCGTATTGGCATTACAAAATACAATATTGTCGGCCTTGAAATGGTGTTCATTTCTCAAATAAAAATTCCAAGCGGCGGCTACCTTTTCGGGATTTCCTTTGCAAAGCACCTTTATTTGGGGGCGATACAAACCGTTGATTTGTGCCTCATAATGCTTTGTTTTATCTAAGTATTCATCGCCTTCTATTACCTTTCCATAAGCATAGTTTAGGAGTACCTTTTGCACTTTCATTTTAGCAAGGGTATTGCCTAGCTCATTGATGATCGTAAGAGAAGTCGGATATTCATTATCGGTACTCATTCCTTGTAAGGCTCCTTGAGCGATGCGCCATTGTCTTTTTTGTGTGTCGTATTTTACGGTCGTTTTCTGCGGATCATTGACACTCACCCCTCCTAGAAATGCTTTGACAACATCACTATCTGAACGGCTCCATAATACGGGGGTTTGTTCGTAAGTTCCTGCTAATAGGAAACGAGTATCATTGAGTAATTTATGGTAGGAACAAGTGCCACTTGTGTTTTTTAAGACTTCTAAAAGTGCATTGGAGAATACGCCAATTCGTTCTCGTCTATCTTCTTTGGCCTTTTGGTTCTTTTGACAGGCAGCGATGTGTAGATGTTTAGCGATTGGTAAGACCTGATCTAAATCGTTGACATTTGAAAAGTTAGCGAGTCTAAGTTGATTGGGTTGTGCAAAAATAAATCCGTCCCAACTTCTTTCAGGAATCGTTTCATCAATATTTCTATTGCTTAACATTCCTCTCGTTATACTTCCAGAATGGCAACAATCGGTAATGACAAGGGTATGTGGCTTTTGGTCGTTGGTGAGTTGGTGTAATAGATAACGCAATTCTTTATCGGCTAAGTAAGTAGCTCCTTCATCATAAAGGCTATCGTGACAACAGAAGACCTCCATTTTGCCATCTGTGTCCTTCTCTATTCTTTTTAGGAAATCGGGGGCAACTTCTCTGGCTCCATGTCCTGAAAAATAAAATAATAGTACATCATCGGTTGTAGCCGTAGCAAAATGGCTTTTTAGACCTTCTACAATTGCGGATTTAGTAGCCGCTTGATTGATGAGTTTTTTTACTTGTAAGTCGTATTTATTGTTAGTGGCTTCGATCAAATAATCATGAACGGCTTCCACATCATTTTCACAACCCACCAAATTACTGAGGTCTTGATATTGGTTGATACCGACTAAAAGCGCATATAACTTATTAGAAGGAGTTGAGGCACTTGTTTGTTTAGTGCGGCTTCTTTCTATGGGTATATCTTCAAAGACATTGGCAATTTCGCTTGGTCTTTCAGGCTTCTTGAGGCTTCTTTCTCCAACCTCTGCCCGCCACAAATTTCGCCATTTTCGTCGAATACCTTTTAGGCGGAACATGGGTGTAAATGAATCTCCTGCAACTATTTTTAAGCTCATGTTATCGGCACGTACTACATCCATGCCCGCTTTCAAGTTAGCCGCCTCCAGCTTTCCAGTTCCTACCTGCCCGTTGCCCTTTAAAATGACTTGTCCGTTCGTGTTTTTCGAATAGAGGGCAATTCCTGAACTGGCTTCTTTTAATTCGGTAATCACGACCCATTCCGCTTTCCATTTACCCGCTTTAAAATTTTCTAAAATAAAAGACATCAATTTGAGTTGATGCTTTATTTTATGCGTTTTAACTTCATTGGCTTTAAAATAGACGCCTCCTTCTTTGGCAAAAGAAATAAGGAAATCACCTTTGCCTTTGGCAGCAATAAGATTGGGAGGAATAGATGCTTCTACATTTAGATTAATTTCTGTACAGGAATCGGAACTATATTCCATCCAATTATTTTCCGATTCATCTATTTCTAAGTCCTCCTCTTTTAGCTCAAATCCCAGTGATTTAATGTTATCAATATGCTTAAATATACCCTTCTCCATTACCCCAATATCTCCTAAATTTCGTTTATCTAAGGGTTCCCAAGTTATATGGCACTTAAATGCATTTGATAGTTCTTTTACGTAATTTATATTATTAGACATTTATTATTTGTTATTAAGAGATGATGGAAAAAAATGCATATAGTCAATAATTCCCCATCATCCCTATTATTGATTATTTAAATTTATATCAGGCATCTCTAAAGTCAACATATAACAGTGCATTTACTGCTGCATCATGATAAGCAGTAAAATAATACCGCCCTTCTTCGATATCTGTTTTGTTAAATTCCTCGTCTGAGTTCCAGTTATAATCATTCAATGAGGTATCACTCAAATCGGGAGCAACCTCTTTTCTAAGTGCCATTTTAAACACATTCCCTTTCAGGTTTTCTTCAAGGGTAATTTTCAATTTTGCTTTCAAGTCCATAATAAAGGATTGCTTTCCTTTATCGGCAGAAAATTCGATACGTTGTCCACTAAATTCATTTGTCAATACTAAGGTGGTGCCAACATTAACCGATGGTCTTTCACCAGAAGCCTCATACGCAAGGTCTAAAATAGCGGTATTATGTAGCCCATATACCTCTCCCTCTACAACTAGGTTTTGCGCTAATACCGAATAGTCGGGCTTAAACCCTTCTAGGTCTGCTATTCCGATCCCTGCCCCATAGGCTTTTTTTACTGCTTCTAGTGCATTCACTCGGCCATAGCCCATAAACATGGAATGTCCATCGGATGCATATTCATATTTCCCACCAGTTGCTTTATTATCTATTTTATTGGCTGTATCGGCTAGAATTTGCTTTACTTGATGGGCTGTTAGGTTCGGATTGACCGAATACATTAACGCACAAATCCCTGCTACCAATGGGCAGGCACTAGAGGTGCCACCAAAAAAATAGGTGTATTTACTACCGTCAAGCTCTTTTCCATTAAAATCTAGGTTACTAGCCGAGGTAATTACATTTGCGCCACTTTGCTGCTCATCTATATCTTTTCCATCAGAAGGAGCAACTATAAATAATTGCTCTCCATAACAACTATAATCAGATCGTTGATCTCTACTATTGGAGGCACCAACTGCCAAGACATCTGGATGAGTTGGAAAACCCATTATTTTCTTAGGTTCAAATGGATGTGTAAAGTAGGCGGCTTCATTTCCTGCTGAAAAACAAATGGTGGTGCCTTTGCCATTGCGTCCTTTGACAGCGGCAGCATGTAATACTTGTTGTTGGTAGGTAGATAAGATAAAATTATAACGTCCAATGCCCCAGCTACAACTAATAACATCGGCTCCATTTTCAATCGCAAATTTGAAAGCATTCTTAAAATACTCATTATTAATTTGGCCTTCTGTTTTAATCAAAATAAGACTGGCATTCGGGCAGGCTCCTACAATTTTAGAGGCGGGGGTAAAGGCTCCAGCGGCAACTCCTACACAGGCTGTTCCATGATCATCTTCCGAATATTTGGGTAGCACACTATCATTATTGAATTTTGAATTGTAAACAGCTATAATTTTATTATTAGCAGTTGTACTTCCATCTAAATTTGTGATTATTTGATGGTTTTCCTCACCAGTAAGTGAAGGATGGTCAAGCTCAAAAGCATCATCCAATACGGCTATCCTAACAGCACTAGAGCCTAGATTGTCTGAAGAAGCAGCTCCATATTTTTCTGTTAAGAAATCCCAAGCAGCAATTACTTTAGCATCTGCTCCTGCTACCAACAAGGGCTTATCAGGTGCCGAAAATCGCTTGAAATAAGGGTGCTTTTCTACATCACCATGATTTTGTAAATACCACTGATTTTTAATGAGCTTATCATCCATTTCCTGTGCTGCAAAAGCATGTTTTTGGATGGGGATATTAAAATCTGGTTCAGCAATTTTAAAGTCGTCACTTTTTTGCATTTCCTCCACAATCTTAATTGGATTGACAGGAGAGGCACTGGAAAGTTGGAGTATATAAGCTTGATCTGTTTCTTGTTGCACTATCTCTAAGTGGTATTTCTCCAACCATGCTGCCCGTTTTGCCTCAGCAATGTCTGCTTTAAAAATTACATAAATGCGCCCATTCGGAATAAGGGTAGTTGCTGTTATAGGTGTTTTGTTATCTGCTGTACGCGATTTTTCTCCAAAATAATCATAGATATGTGTGCCTACCTCCACATCTTCTTGTTCTCTTAATTGATCTAGGTAAGTTTCCAAGTCTTTAGCTCCCTTCAAATCCCTGTCACCCGTTATTTCGATGATCTCAAAATCGGGGTTGACGGTCTCATCTACCTTTTTACCATCCTCGGTAACAGGTTCTTTCTTTTTAATAGCAATACGATCTGAAGATTTGGAGAAGTCCATTTTGCTTCCTCCATAATTAATGGAATATTCTTGCATTTGTTTTCATTTTAAGAGACTATCTTGATTTTAGAAATAGCGGAGCTGTTTGCCGAAAAAAGGCATCATTAGTAGTGGATAAAAAATCAAAATAAGCTCTAAGGTTTAGTAAATAATATCTTCTAAAACAAGAAAGAAACTCATGTATATATAAAACAATAAAACAAAAAACACCTTAATGTATAAATAACACTTCAATATTCCAAATATTTTTATATTAAAATCAAAATATTACCCTGATAAACATTTTTCACCTCCTATTTTGATTATTTTCAAGCAGTTTTCACCCCACCCGATACTGCTTAAAATGCTCTGCCTGCTCAAATACATCGGCATACACCTTATCAAAACCATCAGGAGGATAAGCGTGTGCATGCAATAACATCACCAAATCAACCCGCAAAGACGCTTGAATATTTGCCCGCTTACTCCAATCAGGATACTGCGCCTTATCATCCACAATCTGCTTAATCTGCTCCGCTAAGAAGCGCATTTTATCTTCAGGATATTCGAATTGAAACTTTTCGGCTGTCGCCTGCAAGATGTCATAAAAGGCCTTGACTTCAAAATGCATTCCCATTTCAGCAGCCACCCCAAACTCTGCTTGGATCTCATCCACCAATTTATAAATCTCATTGGCAATATCATCCGCAGCATTTTCGGAAGTCGCCTCTCCATCTCGCTCATTATAACGTTGTACCAAAGCCTCCATACGTTTCGAAAAATCAATGCCGCGCAACTTATTCACCCGCTTCAATTTGCCAATAGCCCGCTTCAAAAGCTGCTGCAACAATTGGATTTTTGTATGTGGTAATTTGATCTTTTTGAGTCGCTCCAAATACGCAGGATCAAACAAATCTTCTTCACTAGCTGCCTCCTCTCCTAGTAGCATTACCTCCTCTACCCCACTACTCTCCAAAGCCGCTTCAATCAATTGGCGTACTGTCTGATTCATTTGTCGTGTATCAGGCGCGCCGCCAGCCGTCGTTTTATAAATAATCGACTTAATAACCAAGTAAAAATGCACCTGATCGCGTTCTTGCTCACTGATACGCTCATCACCCGAACAAATATCGTAAGCCGCTTTCATGCGCTTGGTCAAATCCTTGAATCGTTGCACGACAACTTCACTTTGCATCACAAATTCTACTGCATCATTTACACACTCCAATCGTTTCAAGGGACTACCCTCAAAATAAGGACGGGTATCAAAGGGATGAAACAGCTTTGCCAGTACATCCAACTGATCTTTTAAGACAATAATGGATTGTTCAATGCCTTCAAAGGGGCTTTCTTGCCCACCGCCATACTCTTTTAAAGCCCGATTCATTTCATTTTTGATGCCAATATAATCAACCACTAAGCCTTTTTCTTTTCCTTCAAAGGTGCGATTGACCCGCGAAATGGTTTGCACTAAATTATGCATCCGAATCGGCTTGTCAATATAGATGGTATCTAAAAAAGGAACATCAAAACCAGTGAGCCACATATCTACCACAATGGCAATTTTGAAATTAGAGGTTTCCTCTTTAAAGGCTTCGGCATAACTTTTTCGATCCTCCTTTGTGCCGAGCATTTTAGACAACTCCTCCTCATCACCTTTGCCTCTCGTCATTACCAATTGCAACATCGGCATTGGCTTTCGTTTTTTTCGCTCCGCTTCGGTCAATTCTTCTTCGGTCAGTGCTACCTTCACCTCCGCCCACTCAGGACGTAAAGCAATTAACTCCTTATAAAAAGCATAGGCAATAGCGCGATTACTGGACACAAACATTGCCTTGCCGCGCACCGTCGCCCCCTCGTTTACTCTATTTTCGTAATGCTGTACAAAATCTGCTGCTACCACCTTCAAGCGATCAGGATGTCCCAAAATCACCTCCATTTTAGACATTGCCTGTTTGCTTTTTTCTACCTGTTCGGTATTGGCTCCAAGGGCTACCGCCTCTTGATAATAATCCTCTATTTTTTGTAAGGCTCCACTTTTGAGGTTCACCTTTGCCGCACGCCCTTCATACACAATACGTACCGTAATATCGTCTCGTACCGACTCAATCATCGTGTAGGCATCCACCACATCGCCAAATACGGATAAGGTGGCATCAACAGGAGTGCCTGTAAAACCGACAAAGGTGGCATTGGGCAGCGAGTCGTGTAGGTATTTGGCAAAGCCATAGGTTTTCACCAATCCTTTCCCCGCTACGTGCCGCACCTTTTGTTGCAAATTTGTTTGACTACGGTGTGCTTCATCCGAAATACAAATGATATTGTTGCGCTCGCTGAGTAGCTTGGCATCTTCGGTAAATTTATGGATGGTGGTCAATAACACTCCGCCACTGGTGCGCCCGCGTAATTCTTTCCGCAAATTGGCACGACTCGTCACACTTTTAATATGTTCGTCGCCAATATAAGCTTTGGCCTTTACAAACTGTTTTGACAACTGCTCATCCAAATCGGTGCGATCGGTGATGATGATAATGGTTGGACTCGCAAAATAAACACTTTTCATAAGCAGGCGACATAGAAACAGCATCGTAATACTTTTGCCACAACCCGTAGCTCCAAAATATGTCCCCCCTTTTCCGTCGCCCTTTGGTTTGTGATGCGCTACAATATTTTGATACAATTTATTGGCTGCATAGTACTGCGGATAACGGCACAAAATCTTTTCTTCTTTATTACTGGTGTCGGGCAAAAAAATAAAATTGCGAATAATATCTCGTAGTCGTTTTTTGTCGAACATGCCCTTTATGAGGGTAAATAAGGAGCTAATACCATCGACTTCTTTTTTCATCCCCACTATGCGTCGCCAAGCATAAAAATAGTCGTAAGCTGCAAAAAAAGAACCCGCCCGCGTATTGGCTCCATCACTAATAATACAAAAGGCATTGTACACAAATAATTGTGGAATATCTCGCCGATACCGCACTGTTAGTTGCTGATAGGCTTCATACACGTCTACCTCTTCACGTATGGGGCTTTTAAACTCAAAGACCACCAAAGGCAAGCCATTGATATACAAAATACCATCTGGAATGCGTTTGTTTTCCTTTCCTACAATCTCTAACTGGGTAACAAACTTATAGCTATTCATATCCTTACCATAGTTCTCTTTTCCCGCTGCCACTACCTGTGCAATATGTTGCGGTTTTGCCGCTTGTTGCGCACTCAATCCAGTATAATCAATCAAATAAATGTGGCAATCTTTTTGGCTGCGATCTTCCCGCTTTAAGTTTAAGCCATCTACTAGCAATTTCATAATGGCCTTGTTGCTTTCGTACAAATCGGCCGCTGCATAGCCCTTCAATTGCCGAATAATCCCATTTATTTCTACTTCGGTAAGTTGTGCTTCTTGATACTGCAAACGTAAATATGCACGCAAATCATCCTCTATCAATACCTCTTCTAGTCCATTGCGATTTACTGCACTGGCTGGCACATAAGGAATCCCTTGTTGCTCCAATAATTCAATCACTGAGGCTTCAAAGGTCGCTTCATCTATTTTGGTTTTTGACATAGGAATGGAAGGAATTGGTGATAGGGATTTGTAAAAATATAAAATATTGTCATAAAAATAGGTATTCCCTTTTATATTACGTTGCCTACA
>JAHDCM010000133.1:5647-8733 GCA_020629895.1 Bacteroidota bacterium | reverse complement strand
GCGTGAGGGATAGCAGCGGTAGCTTGGCGCAGTAGCTGACTAGTGACGCCTGTGCGGGCAGGGCTGACGAAGGAAGACACTGCCAGCACTTTGGCGGAACAGGCTGCTACAAGCCAACTACAAGCGAATAGCCCGACCAAACCGTAGTGCTGCAGCCAAGCCCGTCCAAGCGTCTTCGCTTGGATACGCAGTTGAGCCGCATTACGGTTTGGACACGCCCAAATAAATCTAAGTATAAATCCGACAATTCGGCAACAGTTCCTTTAGTTCCTCTTGCAAACAAGGTAGTATATCTTTAGCATTAATAAAGCTCAAATTAGCAAGTTGATCTAAATTAGGCGGCAGGCTCTCTAGTCCTTTGCACTCATCAATATATAAGGTTTTTAAGGCGGTGAATGCACTAAGATTGGCAGGTAATTGCTTAATTTCTAAGCCTTGAAAATCTAAAACTTTGATTTGGGTTAGTTCCTGTAAATCATCGGGCAACTCCTGAATCGGCATATCATAAACGCGCAACTCTTCCAGATTTTTTAATTGCGAAACTCCTTGAGGAAAGGTGTCAAAGCCATTATCATGTAAATCTAGTTTTTTAAGTTGTTTTAAGTCATAAACAAAGGTCGGAAACGCAGTAAGCAACTCACATGCGTATAACTTCAGTTCAACCAAGTTTTGAAGTTGGCTAATACTTGCAGGGAGCTTTTTCAGCTTTCGACAATAGTTGATATTGAGTATTTCTAATGCTGTTAATCCTTCTAATTTGGCAGGTAATTTTGAAGTTTTTAAAAAGGATAGTTCTAGTTTTTTGAGTCTCTTAGCGTTTTGTATCGCATTTGGTATGGTAGAGATAGGACAGCTATTTAATTTTAATTCTTCTAGGTTTGGAAGGTCAAAGAGATCGTCGGGCAGTTTACGAAGGTGCTTATTTCTATCAATATAAACAGATTGCAATTGTTGGAGTTGATAAATACCTGTTGGTAGTTCTTTAAAGAAACATTTTTCGATTTTGAGATGGGTAATATCCGTCATCTGATAAGCTTGCATAGGAAAACGTTCCAATGAGTAGTCCCCATCTATGGTTAACGTATTGCCCTCCCGCATCTCCTCCAATGTTTGTTTTACTATATCTTCTCCTACTTCTTCGGTATCTAAAAAATAACCTTTAAATTCTCCTATCTTTCGGTAAAAATATTCGAAGAAAGGAAACGCTGCTAAGCCTGTTTGTGCTGCAAATGCTTTTATAAGTTTGATAGCTGGCTTTCGGTTATCTGAAAAATAGTCATTCAATAAAAGATGTTTTCGACTTTTTACTCCCTTTTTCACAGATTCAGCCCCATATAATAAGGCCAGTTTTTTCGCTTTTTGCCGATTTTCCATTGTCTCGCCCTGCCACTTGTAAATGGATATAACATAAGGCATTAACTCATCGGGTACGCCCATTCCTTCGAGCATCTGAAGTCCCAAGTTTATATTTTCAGCCTCTTTCGTCAATAACAAGGTTCGAATCTGCTCAATCGAATAATCAGCTTCTTCCGATTTTTGGAGTAAATAAGGATTTGTTTTGCCTTCATAAAAATCTTGTACTGCTTGCTCATTAACAAATACAAATTGGCTCTTTTTTTCCTTCGTACCTAATGTGGCTCCTTTCGCCAATAGTATATGTGTGGTGGCTCTATTTACCCTAGTACTATGTTGCACTCCTACTTCTTCCATTTTGGCTTGCAAGGTACTTTTATCTTGTAAAGTTTTCCCTTTTATACAGACTGACACACCTGTCTTGAGTGGTGCATCTGATAAAGTGGGAACTGTTTGAGGAAGTAGCTTGATAATCGTATTTCGGGTAGCGGGAATAGCAATGTCGAAGAGATCAAATAATTGGCGACGTGTAAAATGCTGTGTTGCAGGATGTTCAATTAGGAGAAAAAAGAGTTGCTCTATTTTTTCTACACTTACTTTCTGTGCGAATAAGGCTTGGAAAAATGCCACCAGCTTTTTACCTAATTTAACAAATACCTGTACATCGGGCAGATAACCAAAATACACTTTGTCTTGGTATTTGATAGTAGGAATAAAATGCATAAGTTGTTCCAAACCTATGACCTCTTTGAGTGTTACCAATGCTTTTAATTGTGCATTATTATGAACATTTAGAAGTCCTGTATTAAAACGCTTATTTAATAGTATCGAACTAGGTAATAAGACATTGGGATTCCCATAAAAGGACAAAGAAAACAAGTCCATTTCTGCCAATACTGCGGGCAGTATTTGGTCAATTTGATTATACTCAATATTTAGGTAAACTAGCTTTTTTAATTGCCCTATCCACTGAGGAAGCTCCTTTAATTGGTTCAATGAAACACGAAGCGATTCCAAAGAAATTAATTGCCCAATTTCTTCAGGCAATTCCGTCAGTTTATTGTATGATAAAGATAGCCTTTTTAACTGTTGAAATACGTTTATTCTTTTATCTATGGTTGTTAGTTGGCAATCATAGAGACGTAATTCTTTGAGTTGTTGCAGCTTAAAAATACAGTCAGGAATCGCAAACATTGGTGTATATCCAATATCCAATCTTTCCAATTGCTGCATCTCCCCCAACCAATCAGGTATTGGATGTGGGCTGCTTCCTAGCTTTAAACTTTTCAAGTTAGGCAAATCTTTCAACCACTCAGGTAACTCCTTTATATCATTATCATAAAGGTTTAGTTCTTCAAGTCGAGTACAGTTTTTTAGCTCCACAGGCACTTCAGTTAGTGCTTGTTTACTAATGTCAATGGTAGTAAGTTTCTGGTAATTATCAGGGAGAGAGAAGGCCATTCGAAAATGTTAATAGTAAAAAGGAAAGTCGAACACACATTGGAAAGTATCACAACAAATATACCTTTTTACGCCTAGTTTAGTTTCATGAAAAAGCAAAAAACGGGTACTGATTGGATCGTTTTAATATACGACGACCCAATCAGTACCCGTTTTTTAGCTACCACTCATTCACTCATCAATCCCCCCTTAGCTACATCCCAAATCATCTTTTGAAGCTCCATCATTATTTGGAAAACAATTACCAGAAGGAACCGTTTCAGGCACATATC
>JAHDCM010000133.1:0-5547 GCA_020629895.1 Bacteroidota bacterium | reverse complement strand
CCATCTTCTGGATCAGCTCGCACAATCTCTCCATAACTACCATCATGCAAATCGTTCATGCCAAGTGCATGGAAGCCCATTGAATTGAGGGCAGGGCCATTATGGCAAGTGCTACATTTTCCTTTAGTAAAAAACAATAAAGCACCCAATTTCTCACTTTCAGTCATCGCCCCATTCTCCCCCTTCAACCATTGTTGAAAAGGAGCTTCATTCGCCAATAAAGTACGTTCATAAGCTGCAATCGCCAAACCTGCATTGGTTCGAGAAATACGTTCTTCTGGAGCAAGGTAATCAAAAGCACGATCAAAAAGGGCTACATAATGCCCACTATTGGGAATAAAACCCGAATCTATGACCAAACGGTGTACAGTCAAACCTGCAATCGCTTGAATTTCGGTTCCCTCAAATCCTAAGTGATTCGTCTCTTTGGGCGTTCCACTCGTCCATTCACCTTCAGTACTACGATTCAATCCTGTTGCTCCAAACTGCCCATTCCAAAGTACATTTTCTTGGTAAGCAATATTCAATGCAGATGGGGTACGAATAGGCTGCACATCTACATCAGCAGCTGCATACGCATTATCCTTTGCGCGCAATTCGCCAGTCATACCAAAACCTATACCACCATCACCAATTCCTTGCGGCAGACATGCTTGAAACCCTCCTTGTGCATGGTGACAACTTGCACAAGAATAGGTACCCTCTCCATTTGGATTCTTAGGATCAAGGGCAATGCCTGTTTCGTGGAATAACAAACGTCCTAACTTTACCTTTTCTTTCGAAATTGGATTATTAGGATCTTGAGGAATGGATTGATAATCATCGCTATTGGGTAGTCTATAATAATCCAATCCTTTACCATTAGATGCTGTTTCTAATGCTTCCTCCAAACGCGAGTCTAATTGGTCTAATTCCCAATCACTCTCTGTTTGGCAAGAAGTACCCCAAAAAGCAACTAATAAAAATAATACTAGTAGACGATTACTACTAAACATGAGATAAGTTTTATATTCTAGGAGACAATATGATCAAGAAATACGACCATATATGACAATAGGATATTGCTATGTGTTTGCTGGGGCCAGTAAGAAGGGTGAATGACAGTCTCTTGTTTACCATATCTGTGCCAAACCGAGTTTCAATTTATGCATTCTTTCAGATTAAGAAACAAAACCATTAGTAAGTTGTTGAATATCTATCAGAAATTAATCCTATTTTGTCTTTCATCAAAAATATATAGCGAAATTAGTGCCGAATTACGAAAATGCATAATAAATGTTTCATTTACATAACAAGCTTGCCTATACTAAACGTGTCCAGCAACAGCTAAATCGTTATAAAAAAGTGTCAGGAATATGTCATTATAAGGTTTTAATGTATTTTTGCAACTGAAGAAGGCACGTTATATGTGATATAAACTCAAATAAAGAGACATAACCTTGTTAAACATTTTACCCCTTTTTTGTCCCAAAAACTAAACAAAGTAATGCTTCAAGGCATAAGTAATTGCTAGTTAAGTCGCCTGTATTTTGTGATTAGGCAAGGCATTTTTTTAGTGCATAGCCAAAGCTACGGACTTAAAAAATAACGCAGTATCATTACAAAAGACAAAGACTTGGGCTATCAAGTATTTATGCCTTGAAGCAGTAAGCCGCCCAATAAATACAAAACAAAGTAGTTTACTCGTTTGTTAGTTATCTTTGCCTAGTTCCCAAATGTCTTTTATATTAATTGTTCGATTTTATGAAACAACTTTTATTATGTGTATTATGCCTTTGTGGCATAACAGGGGAGTTACAGGCCCAAATTTTTGACGATTACAAAGTATTCAGTGTCAGTAGTGGTTCAGGAGAAATATCCATTGTCCGTTTTAGTCCACAATCCGAGTTTTTTGCTATTGGCAATGGAAAAGGGCGCATTGTCATTCGAAAAACAGCGAATACCCGTATTCACAAAATTATACAAGCTCATAAAGGAGCTATTCGAGATATAAATTTCCATCCTTCCCAAGAAAAACTAGCTTCAGTCGGCGAAAATGGAAATGTAAAATTGTGGAATTTAAAAACAGGACAGGTACTATTTGACCTCGCCAAATCCAACCCTGAACTCAAGCATAGCCTCAAAAAATTTGTCTTTTTCGACCAAAAAGGAGACGGGTTCTATTTTGGTGGAGGTGATGGGAAACTTTATTTTATGAGTTACCGCACTACTCCTCAAAGAGCAAAACTAGTGACACGTGTTGGAAAAGTTGTTGACGATATTGCTATCAATAGTAACCGTTCCAAAATGTTAGCCGCCTCTCTCAAAGAAGTCGCACTCGTTGACCTACAAAAAAATGAAGTTGTACAACGAGTCAACGCTTGTTCCAAAAGAGTCGTAGACGTACAATTTAACCCCAACGAAACCCAAATGGCTTGTTTATGCGAAAACGGGCTACTCAATTTATACGATATTCAAACAGGTGCCTTAGTACATTCCAATATCCTTACCTCCCTCAAACAAACCGAATTCGATTTCTCAAAAGATGGAAAATGCTTGGTAATTGGCGACTCTGGAGATGGGGCAAAAGTATATGACCTCGAAAAAAAGAACGTCATTAGCGAATTAATGGGACATTATGGTTCAGTTCGAACAGTACATTTTAGCCACGATGGGCAGTTTATTTTATCAGCGGGAGATGGACAGTTTACAAAAATGTGGAAATACAAGAAAATTTACCAAGTAGAAGAGTTACCTACTCCCCCTACCCCACCGTCTAAACCAACAACACCCATAGCAACCAATACACAACCTACTAATCCACCAGTACCTAAAGCAAGCAATCCTCCAAGTCCAAAAGTCACTAAGCCCGAAAGTCCTCAAAAACCCAAAATGGCAAAAACCGAAATACCACTCGAAGACTTTCGCTTAACCTTCGACGAAAATATACCCGACTCACTTGGCAATAGAGCAGTTCGCACAGGCAAACGCGTATTGGTAAAAACAGATGAACTGACCTTTGTTGTATGGGATTCCGAAATTGTAGATGGCGACACCATCTCACTTTACTTCAATGGCCAATGGCTATTAAAAGAACACGCCCTTACAGCCAAAAAGAAAAAAATTAAAGTAAAAATAAATCCCGAAGCTGATAATTACCTCATTCTGCACGCCCATAACGAAGGGACACGTTCACCCAATACAGCCGCACTCACCGTAGATGACGGCATCCTCAGAAAACGGGTAGCACTTAGCTCAGATATGGGTACCTCAGACGCCATCAACTTCAAAAAGCAGTAATCATCACTCCAATATATATCTTATGAAACAATTAGTTTTGACCTTCGCTTGCTGTTTTCTCTTAGGCTCCTTGCTAATGGCACAGCCAAAGCCTACCAAAACAGTTATCACTCCAACAAATAGATCTGGAAAACTCTCTTCAGAAGCACAGAAAAAACTCAGTGATACCAAACTAGCTCACCAATTCTATGCACGAGGAGAATATGAAAAAGCAGCCTCCCTCTACAAAAAAATCATGGATAGTGATGGTTCCAATAATCACATCTATGGCAATTACTATAAATGCCTCCTACAATTAGACCGCTTTATCGAAGCCGAGCAATTACTCAAACAACGAATGGCAAAAAAAGCCAATGACGCTCGTTTAGTCATCGACTTGGGCATGTTATACAAAGCACAAGACAAAGACGAACAGGCAAAACAACAATTTGATAAAGCCCTGTCGATGGTCAAAACATCCAATGTATCTGCCATTGCCCACGCGTTTACCTCCGCCGAAGAACTCGACTACGCTATCCAAGCATACGAAAAAGGAATCGACGAATCGAAAGGAAAAAATAACTTCTCGCAACAATTGGCCTACATCTATAAACGAAAAGGAGATGTACCCAATATGATCAAATACTACCTTAACCATGCTGCCAAAGTACCCGGATATGTACAAACAGTCAAAAATGCATTTGTCAAAGTAGTAGATGAAGAGGAAAATATGGAGGAATTGCAAACACAACTATATGAACGTATCCAAGAAAATCCCGACAAACAAGTGTATTACGACTTATTAACCTGGTCGTTCATTCAACTCAAAGACTTTGAAGAGGCATTTCTACAAGCAAAAGCACTCGACAAACGATTCAAGGAACCAGGCTACCGACTACTTGAATTAGCCAAATTAGCATCCCTAGAAAAAAAATACGACACCGCTATCGAAGCACTAGAATATGTCGTTGAAAAGAAAGAAAAGAATCCATCACTAATCACCAAAGCCAAAGTACAACTCCTCGAATATCGAAAAATTAAAATCACCGAAATGGGTGAATATACCTTCGAAGACCTCACCAAACTACGCGATCAATACGAAGAGTTTCTCGAAAAAAATGGAAAAAAACCAGAAACCGTTACCACCATGCGCGACCTCAGTCGCTTCTATGCTTACTACATACACGATCTTGGAAAAGCAATCAACCTTATGCAAGAAGTAGTCAGCATGAAGCAAGTTAGCGAAAGTATTCGCGCAAAATCCAAACTCGACCTCGGCGACTTCTACCTCATGAAAAACGAAGTTTGGGAAGCCACCCTACTCTACTCACAAGTAGACAAAGCTTTCAAAGATGACATCCTCGGAGAAGATGCCCGATTTAGAAATGCACAACTATCCTATTACAATGGTGATTTTGTGTGGGCGCAAGCACAACTCGATGTACTCAAATCTTCTACCTCCGAACTCATCGCCAATGATGCCCTCGAACTTTCCGTTTTTATTACCGACAACATGGGCTTAGATACCACCATGACTCCCATGAAAATGTTTGCTAGAGGAGAATTATACCTCCGTCAAAACAAAGCCGACCAAGCATTTATGGTCTTCGATTCCCTCAACCGCTTTTTCCAAGATCACTCCCTACACGACGACATCTTATTCACCAAAGCCGAACATTTTACCAAAGTACGCGACTACCAACAAGCCATCGCACTACTAGAAGACATTCAAGCCAATTTCAAAGAAGACATACTTGCTGACGACGCAACATTCCTAGCAGCAGAAATCTACGAGCAGCAACTCGACGACAAAGCCAAAGCAATGGAGTTATATAAAAGTATGTTAATTGATTTTCCTGGAAGTTTGTATATTGTAGAGGCAAGAAAACGCTTCCGTCGCCTTCGTGGAGATGGTACTTAAAAATCATTTATAATTCTTGTTGGGCGTGTCCTTCCATAAGGTTTCGGGAACTGAAGGATTCGGTACAGACGCAAGATTTTGCGTCTGTACCGAATCCTTCAGTCCCTCAATCCCTATTTCAGGTCGGGCTATCCGTTTGTAGTTGCCTCGTAGAAAAAGGGTTCGGCTAAAGTCCTAGCAGTGTCTTCCTCCGTCAGCCCTGCTAGTCCAAGCCTCACGACTTTTCTACTTCGGCAAGCTACCACTACTATCCCTCACGCGTAGGGGCGATCCCTTGTGGTCGCCCAATCGAACGATTCACGATTAAACGTCCGACGGAGTTGCCGCCAGCGTCATCGCTGGTGGTTTACCCGACAAATAACAGCCTC
>JAHDCM010000132.1 GCA_020629895.1 Bacteroidota bacterium | reverse complement strand
TCTTCACTAACCAACGATCCTTAGTTGTCATACGTTTAGCTTGGTATGAAAGCGATACTACTTTGTTTACTAATTGGATGGCATGTTATAACAATAGCTAACGCACAGCTAATGCCTGTACAAAAAGTGGAAGGAATGGTTCGGGATGCTCAAACAAAAGCAGTCATCCCCAATGTGCATATACTGAAAGAAAATGGTGAAGGGGTGACTACTAATAAAGAGGGATATTTTAGTTTGGATGTACTAGGTGATCAGCAATTAGTCATCACACACCTCGGATACCTAACACAGTTTTATGAAATTCCTATAATAGATAGTCTGGTAGTATTAAGTGTTGATATCCAATTGTATAAAGACACGGTTTCACTTGGTGCCGTAGAGATATTTCCATGGCCAGAACAAGAAGGCTTTAGGGAAGAGTTTTTGTCTTTAGAAGTACCAGCAGAACAAGATCAAAGAAGAATGCTTATACCAGGCTTACCACAACGGAAAGGACCTCCTATACCACCGCCACCAAGTATCATGAATCCTGTATCGCTGATGTATAGTTTTTTGAGTAAAGAGGCGATAAATAAAAGAAAATTAAGACGTTATCGTAAAATTATTTTGGAAAGTGCGCAAGAAAAATCAGAATAACATACATGGTTGATCAATCTTGAATGTATGTTTTTGAGAATACGATGATTAATACCATTTTTTTTCCTAAATTTGTGAACACTCACTTTTTTACGTACATTTAGGTACTATTAAGTAGCTCCTTTAAGCTTCAGTTTTAAATTTACTAACCGTATCATCTTTCTGAAGAACGAAAGATAAATAAACCAAATTTATAACTAATTCTCACTTGAAAATTATATCTCTCATGATGAAAGAAGTGTTTAAGTCTATTATGACAATAATGTGTATTATGTTGGTGGGAACAACTTTTGCACAAGCCCCTAGTAGCGCATTACCTTTTGATGACTTGCCTCCCCAACCAGGAGAGCCAGGAAAGTGTTACGCGAAGTGTAAGATCCCTGCTTGTGTAGTAATGAGCGAAACAACCGTAAAAGTAAAAGATGAAGGGGTGAAAATTGAAATTGTCCCTGCTGAATATGGAACAGTAACCGAACAAGTATTGGTCAAAGAAGCTTCCACTAAATTGGTGCCAGTACCTGCTGAGTACGAAACAGTAACCGAGCAAGTGTTGGTCAAAGAAGCGTCAAGTGTCATTCGTGATATGCCTCCTCGTTATGAAACTGTGTCTGAACAGAAACTCGTTTCGGAAGGATATGGAGAATGGGTACGAAAAAAACGTTACGCTGGTTGTACATCAGTTAATCCTGAAGATTGTTATATCATGTGTTGGGAAGAAGTACCAGCAAAATATGAAACAGTGATGAGACAAGTACTTGCCGAGCCAGGACGTACTGAGGTAAGAGAAGTACCTGCTGAATATAGAACCGTTTCAAAGCGAGTGCTTAAATCTCCTGCAAGAGTAGATGAGGTGCCAGTACCAGCAGAGTATAAAACCGTTACTAAAACAGTTGTGACAAAGCCAGCTGAAACTCGCGAAATAGCGATTCCTGCGGAATATAAATCAGTACCAAAGAAAATTATTGCTGATACAGGTAAGTATATGGAGTGGAAAGAAGTGTTATGTGACCCAACTACTAGTAGAAGTGTAAGTACTAGTACTAGTGCTAGTCCTAGTGTTGAAAAATATACTTATACCGTTTCTAAATTACAACAAACGCTGTTGGATAGAGGCTATGACCCTGGACCTATTGATGGGATCATAGGTAGTAAAACAAATGCGGCATTAGAGCGATTCCAAGCGGATAATAATCTTCCAATCGGAGGGCTAAATTTAGATACCTTAGATGCATTAGGTTTACAGTATTAAAAATACCAATTTTATACAATGAAAAAGCGGATAGATCGAAAGGTCTATCCGCTTTTTTAGTAAAAAAGCCCCGTCGGTAAAATACACAACGGAGCTTCATAATTATTCACCCAAAACTCTATAATAATAAAGAAATGCAGTTGTTTTATTACTAACTGCGTTCTGTAATAATGGAGTCAATTTTACCTTAAAAGTTTAACTACATAACTATCTTTGTTAGGAAAATAAATAACTGAGTTTATAATTAAACCTAAGTAAAGCCTTAATTTGGGCAATTATTTTTTATTTTTACCTGTTCATTATATAAACAGCAATATGGCTGAAAATTTGTATGAATAACTTACTCATCAAGTTCTTTTTAATAAAAATAAAAGTAATAAATGCTATGTTTTTGACAGCTTGATGCAGTTGCTTGTTTTTCAGCAAGTAATAAATTTCTTCAATTCAACTTTGAAATGTTACTATGAAAAAAAGATACGGGATGCTATTGATAATATCTTCATTCTTTATAGCCTGTACCACTAATATTGAAGAAAAACCAAGAGAAGCAGGCAATTATAAAGGGTTGGTTATCCCAAAAGATAAGCAAGCTTTAAAAGATAAAACACTTATTGAAAAATATCTACAAGAAAATAACTTACAAGCAACTTCTACACCATCAGGATTATTTTACATCATTGAAAAAGAAGGGATAGCTGATATTCCACCAGAAGCAACGGTTGAAATTGACTATAAAGGACAGTTATTAGATGGGAGCGTTTTTGACTCTTCTTACGATCGAGGAGAACCGCTGACCATTTCTTTAAATAATGTGATTAAAGGATGGAAAGAAGGGGTGCCATTACTCAAAAAAGGAGGAAAAGGCAAATTGATTGTTCCTTCTAAACTAGCCTATGGGAAAATGAATATGGGCAATAAAATACCCGCAAATTCTATTCTATTATTCGATATAGAGGTAATTGATAGTGAGTAGCTGATCTGAACTTAAAGAACCTCCCTTGCTCTTCTAAATTATATCTCAATTTCAAACCCAATCTATGAAAAAAATAATCTTAATGTCTGCTAGTTGTCTTATTTTGTTGGCAGGATGTAGTGTCTTTAAAAAAGCAAGCACTACTGAAACACAAGAACTCGAAACAACCAGCCAACAAGAAACGACCACATCAGATAACAGTGAACCAGTAACCGTAAAAATAACTAAGCCCGAAACCACCGAAACACAGGCGGCTAAAGATAGAGCTTTAATTATTGCTCATTTAAAAAGAAATGAACTAGTAGCACAATCAACGGCTTCTGGACTGCATTATATTATTGAAAAAGAAGGAACAGAAGATATTCCTAGTAGTGCCACTATCAAGGCACATTATGAAGGAACACTGCTAAATGGTAAAAAATTTGATTCTTCTTATGATCGAGGAGAACCCATCAGTTTTCCCTTGAAAGCAGTTATACCAGGATGGCAAGAAGGAATCCCACTCCTTAAAAAAGGTGGCGTTGGACAGCTTTTTATCCCTTCTGGTTTAGCATATAAAGATAGAGAGGTTGGAAATGGACTCATTCCCGCCAACTCTGTATTGGTGTTTAAGGTGGAAGTAATAGATGTCGAATAAACAAAAATAATAGGCACCCTATTTTTTGTAATACAGGATATGACTTTATGTATAAGCTAAGATCGTTTTATATTATAACCATTGTGTTGTGTTTATTATCTTCCTGCTCTGCATCAAAATTAGCGCAGAGAAAAGCAGATAGCGTAGATAAAACCAATATACCTGCTCCTACAGAAGTGACAGAAGTTTCTACTGTGGTAGAGTATCACGCGCCTATTTTTACAGACGACAAAAAAGATGATAAACATAAAGAGTACCAACAATCTAAAAAACGAGAACATGACCTCATCCATACCAAATTAGCTGTTAGTTTTGATTGGGCAAAGCAATATGTATTAGGAGAAGCTAATTTGATACTGAGTCCGTTCTTTTATAGCACACAAACACTCAAGATTGATGCAAAAGGTTTTGATATTCACCAAGTAGCTTTGATCAATGACAAAAAACGAGTACCATTAGAATATACCTACGACGATCTACAATTAAACATCCAGTTAGATCGAATATACTCGCGTGATGAACAGTTTGAAGTATTTGTAAAATATACAGCCAAGCCCAACGAAATTAGAGATAAGTTTCCCGAAATTACAGAAGACAATATTGGCTTATATTTTATTGACCCTTTAGATGAAAATCCACTAAAGCCTACACAACTTTGGACACAAGGAGAAATGGAAGCTTCCTCTTGCTGGTTTCCTACCATTGATAGTCCCAATGAAAGAACATCACAAGAAATAGCGATTACCGTAGATGAAAAATACACAACGCTTTCTAATGGGAAATTTGTAAAGTCTACCAAAAACGATAATAATACGCGTACCGATTATTGGAAACAAGAAAAAGGACACGCTCCCTACTTATTTATGATGGCAGTGGGCGAATTTGCGGTTGTGAAAGATAAATGGAGAGATATTGAGGTGAATTATTATGTCGAAAAAGAATACGAACCTTACGCCAAATCTATATTCGGTAATACTCCCGAAATGCTCGACTTTTTCTCCGATTTGCTGCAATATGATTATCCCTGGGATAAATATTCGCAAATTGTGGTGCGTGATTTTGTAGCTGGAGCAATGGAAAATACGACGGCAGTAACCTTTTTCGAAGATATGCACATGACCGACGAAGAACTGCTAGATAATAACCACGAAGATATTATTGCACACGAATTAGCACACCATTGGTTTGGTGATTTAGTAACCTGCGAATCATGGGCCAATTTAGCCCTTAATGAGTCTTTTGCTACTTATAGCGAATATCTATGGATTGCACACAAATATGGACGAGATGAAGCAGATTATCACCTTAGTAAAGACTTAACCTCCTACTTAGGAGAAGCCAATTATAAACAAGAACCTATTATTCGGTTTCATTACAGAAATCGGGACGATATGTTTGACCGACATACCTACCAAAAAGGAGGACGAGTACTACACATGTTGCGCAACTATATTGGCGACGAGGCATTTTTTATCGCCATTACCAATTATCTCAATGATCGAGAATATAACTCTGCCGAAATTCACGATTTACGACTAGCTTTCGAAGAAACCTGTGGAGAAGACTTAAACTGGTTTTTTAACCAGTGGTTTATGACAGCAGGACATCCTGAACTAGAGATTAATTATGATTTTAATAAGGCGAAAAATAATATTCGAGTATCCGTTTTCCAAAAACAAACAGAAAAAGGAACAGCATTATTTCGCCTTCCTATGGCAGTAGATGTGTATCAAGCAAATGGAA
This sequence comes from Bacteroidota bacterium, assembly GCA_020629895.1. Lineage (GTDB taxonomy): Bacteria > Bacteroidota > Bacteroidia > Chitinophagales > UBA2359 > JAHDHP01. The sequence continues at coordinate 3,644 of JAHDCM010000132.1, read as the reverse complement.
AAAAAGAAAGGCATCATATCATTGTTGAAGACACTATTAGCACATTCGTATTTGCTGCATCACAAGAGCCTAAACTAGTAAATGTAGATGCAGAAAAAATGGTCTTATGCCGCAAAAAAGATAACAAATCAGTAGCTTCCTTTATCAATCAGTATCGCCTAGCTCCACTGTTTTTAGATCGTTATGAAGCTATTTTGAGTTTATATAAGAAGCAAGAAGATATTGAAGTACAAAAAGTATTACTAGAGGCGATGCAAGATTCGTCTTGGATTGTACGTCGAGAAGCAATTAGTATGATTCGGTTGGATAATGAAACAACAAAAGGAGAAGCAATTCGAATTTTGAAAGAAATAGCCGAAAACGATAAGAAATCACAAGTAAGAGCAATGGCGGTTACTAAGCTCAGAGGACTACGAGATAAAGCCTTTCTTCCTATTTTTGAAAAAGGTATTCAAGACCCCTCTTTCTTAGTGAAAAATATTTCCTTACTAGGATTATCAGATTTAAATGATGAAGCGACACTAAAAGCTGCCATGCAATTAGATAAATCCAATAATCCCACGTTAATCAATCGAATTGCGCGGATTTATGCCGAATTAGGTACAGCCAAACACCAAACCTTTTTCGAAGAACGCCTGAATGTGCAAAGCCGCTTTTCACAATATGCCATCATGGAAAACTATGTAGAGTATATGCAACGATTAGATAATCCTAAAGTAGAAGAAAAAGGACTAAAAACATTAGAACGACTCGCCCTTAAAAGTAATAATCGTTGGTTGCGCCTCAATGCAACCAAATCCATCGGCATGTTGCGCGACTCTTATAGTAGTCGTAAGAAAAAACTAAGTTTGAATACAGAGGTAACTGCTTCGGACAATAATGTCATACAAGAAATAGACCTTCGTATCAATGAACTAAATGAGGTACTCAACCATATCAAATCTAATGAAATGGATGAAAGCCTGATTGAGTTTTATCAAGGAATGTAATGACTGCCACATAAAACGCATGAAAACGTACCTCCCTTTAGCGATCCTTATTAGCATCTTGTTATTATTAGCACTCGGCTTATATCTTACTGGACAAGAAGTCTTCTGGCCAGGTTTTTTTGCCATGCTTTTTTTCTATATCCTGATCTTTTATTTAGGAACTTACGCTGCCAAATTAAAAAAAGAAGACAGTACCGACGAATTACTATTGGCAGGTAGAGGCATCCCGCTTGGTATTGCTGTATTCACAATGAGTGCCACTTGGGTAGGAGGAGGCTATATCAATGGAAGTGCCGAATATACGAGTAGTGCAGGACTAGCATGGGTGCAAGCTCCCTGGGGATACGCGTTGAGTTTGGTAATTGGAGGCTTATTTTTTGCTCGAAAAATGAGGCGTTTGGGTTTTAAAACCATGCTTGATCCGCTTGCTCACCGCTACGGAAAACAAATGACCGCTATTTTATTCGTCCCTGCTTTATTAGGGGAAATATTTTGGACCGCAGCGATCCTCACCGCGTTAGGCACCACCTTCGGAACAGTACTAGGAGTCAATTTTACCACTGCTATCATTATCTCATCGGTCATCGCCATTACCTACACCGCTATTGGCGGGCTTTGGGCAGTTGCTATTACCGATGTTTTACAATTGAGTCTCGTCTTTTTAGGACTAGGACTGGTGATCCCATTTGCCCTACAACAAGTAGGAGGACTTGATCTAGTATGGGAAAAATACCAAGCAGATAAAGGAGCCGTCGCTGCCTTGTTTCCACCCCTAGATGGCTGGCGACACCCCGATTGGAAGAATGCCTATTGGCAATGGTGGGATACAGCCCTATTACTCATTTTTGGAGGTATTCCCTGGCAAGTCTATTTCCAACGCGTACTTTCTGCAAAAAACGAAAAAACAGCTATGTGGTTATCACTATGTGCTGCATTGGTATGCATTTTAGCCGCTATTCCTGCTATTCTGATTGGCATGATTGGACATGTTGCCGACTGGACAGCAGTAGGGGCTACTCCTCCTGAAAATGCAGCACTAATGCTTCCCTATGTTATTCGGTACCTTACCAACCCCATTGTCGCAACTATCGGACTAGGAGCCATTGCAGCAGCAGTCATGTCATCTGTTGATTCGTCGATCCTATCCGCTTCATCAATGGCTAGTTGGAATGTATATCGTCCTTTAGTAAAACCCCAAGTAACATTCCACGAATTGGCAAAAGTAATCAAACGTTGTGTTTGGCTCATAGGAATTGCAGCAACACTTCTGGCCTTACAAATTCAAAGTGTATATGAACTATGGTTTTTATGTAGCGACTTTGTGTATGTGATTTTATTTCCACAACTTGTGACAGCCCTTTTCGACAAAAAAGCCAATGTCTATGGAGCTATGGCAGGTTTCTTGGTGTCATTAATATTGCGAATAGGCGGCGGCGACCCTACATTAGGTATTCCGCAACTAATACCCTATCCAATGGTAGATGCATCAGGAATGGTATTATTCCCCTTTAAAACACTTGCGATGTTTTCAGGATTAATAACCATTATGCTAGTATCCCGATTTACACAAAAGCAATGCCCTCCTACACCACTCACTGCATAAACATATTTTTATATTGTAGTTAGTTTTGTTAAATTAGATAGCCACTCAACATCTCCCTAATCTACGACCAAAAAATGGACAGCCATGGCTAGTAAAGTAATATCCAAAAATCAAAAACCCAAATATAGCATTCGTGAAATACTCCTAGCATGGAGTGTACACCTATTTACTGCATCAGGTATTGTAGCAGGTTTTATGTCTATCATTGCAATTACGCAAGCCGAATGGCGGGAAGCCATGTTCTGGCTCGTTGCCTGTCTTATTATTGATGGTATTGATGGCACCTTTGCGCGCTTATTTAACGTCAAAGCAGTACTGCCCAACTTTAATGGCAAAATGGTTGATTATGTAATAGACTTTGCCACCTATGCCATTATTCCCGCCTTTTTCTTGTACGAGGCTTTCTATGCCGAAAATATGATCCTTGAGTGGATGCGGCTGCCCTGTGCCGCAGCAATGCTACTCACCTCCGCTTTTTACTACGGCAAACAAGGAATGGTTTCCGAAGATATGTATTTCGTAGGCTTTCCCGTGATGTGGAATGCCGTTGTATTTTATCTCTTTTTCATTTTTGAATTTAACATCTGGGCCAATTTTATCCTCATTTTTGTCCTTTGTATTCTTCATTTTGTACCTATCAAATACCTCTATCCTAGTCAAACCGTCGCCCACCGCAAACTCAATGTCCTCATGACAGTAGTGGTGATAGGGGTCAATATTCTTATCCTAATGCTTTATCCCGAAGTAAAACCATTACTGAAGGTAGTCTCTATTTTAGCCGTAGCATACTTTATCTTTATGAGTGTTTATAAAACCTATTTCTACAAACAATAAATCTCTCAATCCTTCATTCCTTATCTCTTGGGCGTGTCCCTCCACAGGGTTTCGGGAACTAGGGGAACCACAAGCATACCTAAATCCTCAATCCTTCGATCCCCCCCAGTCCCTCAATCCCTGTTACGGGTCGGGCTATCCGTTTGTAGTTGGCTCATAGCTGCCTGTTTAGCATAGTCCTAGCGGTGTCTTCCGCTGTCAGCCCCGCTAGTCCTTGC
>JAHDCM010000131.1 GCA_020629895.1 Bacteroidota bacterium | reverse complement strand
GAAGCAAGGACTAGCAGGGCTGACGAAGGAAGACACTGCTAGGACTATGCTGAACCATTGGTTGTGAGGCAACTACAAGCGGATAGCCCGACCAAGTAGCCATATATCCATCCGCCTGTTTATGCGTCTTCGCATGAACTTAGGGGGGTGGACATATGGCTACTTGGACACGCCCAAAGTATCCTACTAGAACACTTCGGTATTCTCCTTTTTATCCAAATTGTTTCCTACTTTATTCAGAATAGCGTAATTTAGCATGATGCCTGTTTCAGATTAATGTAATTATAATTATAGCATTCTTCCCTATCTATGCGAAAATATGAAAAGACGTTCCCTCCTGAGTGCTTACCAGCTAGTAATCACGATCTAACATAAGGGAAATAATTAAATAACTATGTATTATCTACCATTATACATCAACAACCGTAAATTCCATATCTGCCATTTGGATGAAGTAGAGAAAGAAGCTCCTGACCCTAAAGCTACTTTTGAATTTTTGGTTGCCAATACCCCCAATGAAAATGTCTTGTTTAGTATTCCAGAAGATGGAAAGTTTGTAAGCGGCGCAGGGCTTATATACGATCAAGCACTTTCACAACTCCACAGTACTGGCACTTTTGAACGTCGTACTCTCACCCTTCATTTTAGTGATAAAGGAAAGAAAAGAGACCTCAACAATACCAATCTTTCCACTACGCTTGCGATGCGTGCCTTAACCATTCACAATGCCGACAAACGCAAAAAAGAGTTGCTGATTACCTCTGCCCCTAATAACCGAGTAACAAAGCATGTGGAAGTCATCATTCACTTAGAGGTAGGAAATAGACACTTCAAAACAGCCTTAAAATTTCATATTGCACCGCCTGAGTCTATGCACGAAATTATTTTTGACTTTGGCTCTGATGCGTCCCAAATTTCTATTAGTAAGTTTCAAAGCAAAAAACCACAGGCACTTGATGTCATCAATCGTTTGGAAGAATACTTCTACCTCTCTAAAGAAGATTTAAGTGAAGGGAAATCTTATCTTAAAAAGTATCACCAATACGATCCTAGTGAACCTGATTTGTTCAAGTCTATTTTCTTTATTAAAAAGCGGGAGGGAAAATTTGACTATTGTGATACGCCTAATATGCACAAAGAGCGAGACCTGATAAAGATTCTTACCAAACGCAAAAAACAAGATACTTTACTCGAACAACACTTTATTACACCTAACCTCAAACTCTCGGAACTGGTAGACTATTTTGATGAATATATCAAATTTAAGGAGCCTACTGATAATCCAATTGGAGCTTCCGAACCTGCTTTTGTAGATATTAAAGATGATATATACCGCAATATTATCAATAAATTCGTACATACTGCTCTAGCAAAAATTCAACGAAGTAGTACCAATACCAACAAACAATATTTCAACATTATCTTGTTGGTTCCCAATGTATATAACCAACTCAAGGTTTATAACCTCGTAGAAAATCTATATGCCGATTTAGCTACTTACGCAAAAGATTATGGTTTTGAGGGCTATGAAATCAATACGCTTTCCGAATCGGATGCCTCCTTTTTAGGTATGCTCTCTGATAGTAATGTCCAAAGCTTAAACCGTTTGGATACGAACTCTAATTACCTCATTATTGACGCAGGAAAAGGAACCATGGATATTTCGATTATCCGTGTAGGAAATAGTGATCGCAACTTTAGTAGTATCTATCGAACAGGAATTGCTGGTTCAGGTAACATTATCACCTACGCTTTTATCGAAACGCTCGCTACTATTTGGATGGGGCGTAACAAAACCAAGCGACGCAAATTTGTCCTAGAAATTATCAAAGCCAATACCACCAAAAAACTACGTTTCATGGAGGTGGTTGAGCGACTCAAAAAACGTTTTTCGAAAGCCGATGAGGATAAAAAGGCAAATATCAACCTTTTTAAACCGATTATGGGCAAAGGCTATGAAGACTTAGAAGAAGTTACGCAGTTTTTACAAGAAAAACTCATTGAGGAAGGGTACACCATTCAAGACTATTTTGGCTGTATTACCGATGCCATCGAAGAACTCTCAGGAGAGATTTTATTGATGGTTCGAAAGTCGGGCGTCAAAGAGTTTGCTAAAGTCTTACTTGCTGGTCGTGCTTTTCGTTTTGCCCCATTTGTAGAGGCAGTGATCGACAAATTAGACATTGATGCGGTTGCTTATGATGCAGAAATGTCCAAAAAAATATGCATTGTTGGAGCAACTACTAACAAAACCATTAACTTTAATTCAAATCTTATTGGGCTACCCATCATTAGTCCTGTTTTCCATGAAACGGAAGAAAAACCCTCATTTGGCATTAAAGACTTTGTTGGCTTTTTCCGTCGTATGTTCGATCAACGCGCGCGGATTCCTACGGTACCTCCAAAGATTACTGAAATCAAAGTAGATTCGCAATTTTTCTTACATGGTTTCTCTGTGAAACTCTCTAGTTTCAACGTTTTCATCGGTGGTTATAAGTATTTGGATAACTTTCCCGCCAAGCTAAAAGATGATAAAACCATCTACAATATTTTCTTTACAGGCAAAGAATTTAAGGTACGTGTAGAAGATGATTGCTACCAATTAAAACCCGCTTTACCACGCTATACTGTCAATCCACCTGTCTGGAAATCTATCTTTCCATTCCTCGAATGGAACGATAGTCAGCTTGATGATATTCCAATTTTAGATTTAGGAGAGGAATTTGATTATTACTTTAAACGGTTAGAATCAGGAAGTCTTAATAATCAAGCTATTCAAGAAGACTTAAATGAACTAGAAGCCTTTGATGATGACATTATGGCCGACTTGGAAAAGACAACACCTACTAAATCCACAGAGTTGGATATTGAAGGACTAGACTAAGAATATGCCAGTAGTACAGCACTCATTCGTCTGAAAACACAACAATATTGATAATAATCTGATTATTTGTTTAATTTTTAGCTTTTTTCATGATTAATCAAAAAACTTTAACGAAATTTATGACGTTTTGTTAACAATTTAGAAATATCACCTCACATACGAAAAAAAGCTAAGGAATCATTGATTCTGAATATATTGGAACTAGTTGTTCCACAAGAAATAAACCCGTATGAAAGATTCGGTAAACCAACAAATCGACCTCTTTTTAAATCAGGCTAATCACCTGTTTACTACCCAAAACTACCGAAAGGCAAAGGAAATCTATATGGATTTACAAGCCTCCGTAGACTGCTCAGAACGTTTACAGGCCTGCGATTTCCATATTTTGATTGGGGAAGGAGACGAATATTTTATCAACCAACAATATGAAAAGTCCATTCAGCATTATCGCAAAGCAATGGACTATAATTTCAATAATACCCTCGCAGAAGAACGCATTAGCATCAGTCATTTTTGTTCCGCTTTTCACGAAGCCCACCAAGCGTATCAAGAAATGAATGAACGCTGGCAGAAGGAAAATTACTCCAAATCTGCTGCAGAACTCTCTTTTGTATTACAATTATATGAGACTGCTAGAGATCGCCTAGAAGGTGTTGTGATTCAAGATCCCGATGGAAAAGCCTTTGTTAGTAAGCGACTTCAAATCATGGATGACAATTGTCAATTACTCAAACAAGGCATTGACTCCTTCTACCAAGTAGGCGTTCAGCTATTTGAAGAACAAGATTACTATGGTGCCTTAGAGAATTTTCAAGACATCCACCCTGTTGTTGATTGCTCTGATTACCTCTTACAATGCCGCTACTTTCTAGCTGTTAGCAAAGGTGATCAAGCACTTATGCACGACCAATTCGAAAAGGCCATCGAATATTATGAAATGGCCCTCGCAACAGAACAAAATAACCAACGTGTCGAAGAACGTCTGGCTTTTTGTGATTTTGCCATCCTCGAAAACCAAGCTTCTCACCAATACCGTATCCTATCAGAAAAGTGGCAAGACGAAAAGGAAGAGAAATCAGTACGCGACTTAGCGAAAGTGCTGCAAGTTTGCGAAAGCGCGAAAGCACAAGCTCCTACCCTACGTTTCCTCAATCAACAAGTGAAAGGGATGCTTTCACAAGCACTACGTGGATTAGATGAAAAAATTCAATTTATTCAACAAGGGCTAGAGAGCTTCCGAAAAGTAGCCAATAAATCCTTTAATGAAGAGAATTACGTAACAGCAAAGAAGCAATACACCGCCCTCGCATCAGTGATTGATGTGAATGACAAAATCAATACCTGTAATTTCTTTATTGCTGTTGAAAAAGGAGATACCCATTTATCCAATAATGAATTTGATGAAGCGGCTGAACAATACACTATTGCTGAAAATTGCAAGGTGGACAATGACCTTATCCGAGAGCGTAAACTCATTAGCCAGTTTTATAGCCTCGAAGGCAAAGGAAGCAAACAGCTACAAAGTGGCATGTTTAAGTGGACAGAGAATCAAGAACAAAGTGTTAATGAACTCAACGCAGCTTATACAGCCCTCCAAGAAGCAAAACTCTATGGAGCCGATTTGAAACAAGGAGGAAGTGAATTTGCCCTCACCATTGAGGAACACTTCGAAGAAATGGATGCTCAATTGCTCCAAATCAAAAATAAATTCAAAACATATCGCCAATCTACTTTAGCTCTCTTTGAACAAGGAAAATTTTTGAAAGCCAAACAGCAATTTGAGCAAATCACTGATAAAATTGATTGTAGCCAAGAAATTGCCGCTTGTGATTTTCAAATCGAACTAGAAAAAGCTGACCAACTATTACTCAATAAACAATACGAAAAGGCATTACCCCTATATGAGGCGGTATTACAATACAACTTGCAAATTGGCTTGGTAAAAGAGCGCATGGCAACGTGTAGCTATGGTATTGCACAAGCAAAGGCCGCCAATACTACGGCTGAAGGACTTGAAAAATGGCAAAATAATAACTACCCCGAAGCTATTACCATCTTCAAAAAAGCACTCGTTCAATTTAAAGATGCCCAACAAGAAAAGCCTACCGTACAATTTGGTGATGAAAGCATCTTAGCACTAGTAGAAGATACACATCGCGCTACCGAAAATAGCATCAGCGATATTCAAAAACGCTTGAATAAACAGTATCAAGAAGCAGATAAGCTTTTTGCAGACCAAAAATACCTACAAGCAAAAAAGCAATACGAAGCTCTACCTATCACCCCCCATTGTGCCGAAAAAATAAAGGCTTGTAATTTCCATATCCAACTTCGAAATGGAGATACCTACTTATTAGATCACGCCTTTCAAGATGCTGCCAGTGCTTACCAAGAAGCACGCGCCTCACGAATCAACCACGAATTGGTCGAAGAACGTCAGGCAATTGTCCGTTTTTGCGGCTCTGCACATGAATTGACCGACCGATATGTGAGTCAAAAATTGTCAGAAACAAAACAAGAAAAAACAACAGATGACAAGCAAGATGGCGTCTGGAATAAATTTAAAGGCCTCTTTAATACCCATACAACACCTACGAAAAGCCCCGAAAAACGGAAAAGCAACGAGGAAAAGGTCAATGAACTAAAAAAACTGCTTGGAGAACTAAAAGAAGTCAAAAATATTTACCCCAAAATTCAGTTTGCTGACAAAAAAATTGTCAAATTTGCGTCTGAGAAATTAGACATTGTCACCAAACTACTAGATGAGCATAGCGAAGAGCTTTCCAACTACTATAATGGTGCCGATAAACTCTTTGCCAGTAAACGTTATAATGCTGCAAAAGAAGCCTACGAAAAATTGCACCCCGCTATTGATTGTACAGACGATATCAAGAAGTGTGCATTTTTCATTGACCTAAGTGAGGCAGATAATTTGCTCTTACAAAGAGACTACGAAGCAGCCATTGAGGCTTATGAAAAATTACATAAGCACGAACTCAATCAACAGATGGTAGTTGATCGCATCGCTATTTGCAACTTCTGCCTACTCGAAAAAACCTCTGACCAACAGTACCAACTAGGTACCGAAGATTGGAAAAATGAGCATTTTGAAAAGGCAGCTACTTTCTTGCAAAAGTCGCTTGCCAATATGCAAGAGGCCATCAGCATCATAGAAAAAGTAGAACTAGATGAAGGTCCTATCCAGTCACTTGTAAATGGGAAGGGAATTACCCTCAATAGCCGTATCGAAAGTATCAATCGCAAGCTCAAAGATTACGAAGGCGATAACCACTTCAAAGCGGCCAACGAGTTCTTTGATAATAAACAATATAAAGAAGCCAAGAAGATTTATACCGATCTTCATCCAGCAGTTAACTGCTCACAAAAAATAAAGGCTTGTGACTTCTACATCGCGCTACAAAAAGCAGATCGTCACATTTATAATAGTGAGTACAAAGAGGCAATGGCACTCTATGACCAAGCCCAAGAGCTAGAGGTCAACCTGCCAATGGTACATGAACGTAAATTGGTACATGAGTTTTGCCAAATTCAAAAGAAAGCTTACGAGCAGTACGAATTAGGACGCGTAAAATGGCAAATCAAAAATTTTGATGAGGCTGTCAAACACTTCCAACAAGCTTACAACCTCTTCAAAGAAGCACGCCAAGCAGCTCCCGAAATCCAATATAAGGACAACGGAATGCATATCTACATCGAAGAAAGATTAAACATCTTGGATGTAAAAATTGACGAGGTGTACTGGAAACTGGATAACTATAAACTCAATAGTTATTATCGCCTCGCTAATGAATATCTAAAAGAAAAGAATTATCTTAAAGCAAGAGAACAATACGAACAAGTACTCGAATTACGTCCTGACTTGGATAAAGTTGTAGACAAAATTGAACAAATCAACGCCTTCTTAGATAAAAAAGCACAGCCCTTCATCCAACGGGCCGATGAATTATTTAAAGAAGGAGTCGCTGTTCGTAACACTTCTCGTGCCAAAGAACGGTTTGAAAAGGCAAAAGACCTCTATCTCAAGGCTTTAGCCATCAATCCAACCGATTACCTTCGCCGATGTGTGCGCCAATGTGGTCGCGCCATTGCTCAAGAGCAATATGGCAAGGAAGTTGAAAAACTAGAAATGAACACCTCCGCTTTTCTTAACATCAAAAGCCTCTATATCCCCATTCCTGATCTGAGTGACAAGCTCGGCACTACCGAACAGGAAATAGATGACTTGCTAGAAAAGCTACGAGCAAAAACATCCATTAATAAGTTAGACGTAGATGAGATTATGAAGGATAAAGGGCTAAACTAAATGTCTGTATTACGCAAACATTATTCCCCTCCTCCGAGAGGTTAGGGGTGAGTTACTATCACCTCTCCCAATCCTAAATTCACCTACCGACCCCATACTGAATAAAGATAATATGAGGAAGATGCTTAGAAACTTCCTGTGGTTTTGCGCAACCTCTAATAAAACACTATTAGAGAAATGCCCCACAGAACATAATAAACACGCACTCATCGGTACCCTCGTACTGCTGACTGCTATTTTCGCCTTCATATCGGGCAGTTTCGCCATGAACTATATGTTCGAAATGAATGCCAATGGACATTGGTATGCCCTCGGCTTCGGACTCCTTTGGGCCTTTCTGATTTTCAGCCTCGACCGTTTGCTGATTTCTACCATTCGGAAAGATACTGGAATGCCAGACAAGAAGTTTTCGAAAAATCGCCAATGGGCCTTACTCTTTCTGCGTTTTGCCCTAGCCATTGTGATTTCGGTAGTCATTACCAAACCACTCGAACTATGGCTTTATGAAGATCAAATTAACGCGCAAATCGTTGATAATGTAAAGGGTAAAAACGCCTCCGATCAAGGTCGCCTCGATCAAGACTTAGGCATTGGCTCCCTTCAAACCATGAATGAAAGTAGCAAAGAACAAGTCACCAATTTTGGCTACCTCCTCGAACATGCCGAAGAGGACTCTAACTATGTACGCTTACGTCGCGACTATGATCGTGCCGTGGCTAATTACGAGTCATTTAAAGGCAAAAAAGAGAAGGAAATCGCTGATAATAAGGGCAGTATCCGCTGGATTGAGAACAAAAAAAGCGATAAATATACCGAAGTAACCGAGTATTACGATCCTAATGTCAGCGATTTTGTAGAACGCCGCACCATCACGCAAGCAGGCTATAATCGTATTAGTCAGCTCAAAAAGAATAATCAAAATGCGCGCTACCAAATAGATCAACGCAAAAAAGAATATCAGCGATTAGATCAAGAAAGTAAAGACTTTTTAGTTACCTTAAAAGACTCCTTGAACCTGCAACTAGCTACGGCTCGTGAAGATCAACAACTAGTGAGCAAGCAACTCAATACCCGTCTCAAAGAAAAAGGGAATGTAATGGATTCACTGATGGTCATCAACAATGCCGCTGATCGTGGTATCTTTGGTCGCATCGACATCATGCACAATTACAACCAATCTACCACCACTCGAAAGGCAGCAAGCTGGTTCCTATTCCTCATTTTCCTCATCATCGAAACGGCTCCAATCATTGCCAAAATGGCGAGTAAAGTCGGGCCTTACGATTATGCCCTCGCTGCCCTCGAATACAAAACAGAGAAGCACGAGGAACAACGTAAACAACTCATTGACCTCACTCTTCAGGCACAAGCCGAAGTCGCCCGTCGTGCCTTAGAAATTTGGAAACAAGAGCAAATCCAAATGGTCGAAGATGATCCGTATAGCTTTGTGAAAGAAATCAAAAAACGAAGCCGCGTCAATAGAGATTGATTGGAGGGAATTAGACAGGATTCGGTCTTTAACATAAGCACAACCTAATCATCCTGTCATCCTATCATTCAATCATCATTAGTTGGGCGTGCCAGGTACAGAAAAAGCGCAATAACCATGAAATATGGTTACTGCGCTTTTTCTATACCTGTCGGGCTATCCGCTTGTAGTTGTCTCGTAGAAAAGCGGTTCGGCTATTACGCCTAGCAGTGTCTTCCGCTGTCAGCCCTGCTAGTCGTAGCCGCACTAGCTTT
>JAHDCM010000130.1 GCA_020629895.1 Bacteroidota bacterium | reverse complement strand
AAGGACTAGCAGGGCTGACGAAGGAAGACACTGCTAGGACTATGTGAAACAAGTGCTTGTAAGCCAACTACAAACGAATAGCCCGACCAAGCCGCAGTGCTGACGCATAGCCCAAGTAGCATGGCTGCACTGCGGCTTGGACACGCCCAAAAACAACAAAAGCCCCGAAGAAATATCTTCGAGGCTTTTGAGTTTATACAAGGAACAATAAAACTAGGCAGTCTTTTCGTTCTCTCCTTGTTTTTTACCAATATTCAGACGTTGATCAGCTTCATTAAGGTCAATTAATAAAACATCACCTTCCTCAAGCTTGGCATTTAGAATTTCTTCGGCAAGTGGGTCTTCGATATACTTTTGGATGGCTCGATGTAGTGGACGAGCACCAAATTTAGGGTCGTATCCTTTTTCGGCAAGAAACTCTTTTGCTGGCTTCGTAATTTCGAGTGTGTATCCTAAATTGGACACTCGCTTATACAAATCACCTAAAGCAATTTCGATAATGCTAAGAATTTCTGCTTGACCTAGTGAGTTGAAGATAACGGTATCATCAATACGGTTCAAGAACTCTGGTGCAAATACATTTTTCATTGCATTGTCGAGTGTCTTTTTATTATCTGCCTCGGAAGGAGGGCGGAAACCACCAACAGTGTTATCTACCTTTCGGATACCCAAGTTGGAGGTCATGATAATCAATGTATTTTTGAAATCGACCTTACGGCCTAAACCATCGGTCAATTGTCCATCATCTAGCACTTGTAGTAGGATATTAAAGACATCGGGATGCGCTTTCTCAATTTCGTCGAGTAAGATAACAGAGTAAGGCTTGCGACGTACTTTTTCGGTCAATTGCCCACCTTCTTCATACCCAACATAACCTGGAGGCGCACCAACTAAACGCGAGATCGAGAATTTTTCCATGTATTCACTCATATCAATTCGTATAAGTGAATCTTCGGTATCGAATAGGTAACGAGAAAGAGCTTTTGCTAATTCTGTTTTACCAACTCCAGTAGGGCCTAAGAAGATAAAAGAGCCAATTGGGCGGCTAGGGTCTTTGAGACCAACTCGATTTCGCTGAATGGCTTTGGTAACGGCAATAACCGCTTCATCTTGCCCGATAATCGCTTTTTTAAGGTCTTCTTTCATGTGTAATAAACGGCTTCCCTCACTTTGCGCTACTCGTTTTACAGGAATACCTGTCATCATGGCAACCACTTCGGAAATGTCTTCTTCATTAACGGGATAGCGTTTAGTACGCGCGTCTTGCTCCCATTTTTTCTTAGCTGCTTCTAATTCTTCGATAAATTTTTTCTCTTTATCACGAAGCCTTGCTGCTTCTTCATATCGTTGACTCTTTACGACCATATTCTTTTCGGTTTTCACCTCTTCGATACGCGCTTCGAGATCAATGATATTTTTAGGAACATGAATATTTTTTAGGTGTACTCTTGCTCCTACTTCATCTAATACATCAATTGCTTTGTCTGGTAAAAAGCGATCGGTAACATATCGACTACTCAAAGTAACACAAGCTTTAATAGCTTCATCAGAGTAATTGACATTGTGATAATCTTCGTATTTCTCCTTGATATTTTCGAGAATATTAATAGATTCTTCTACTGAAGGAGGATCAACAATCACCTTTTGGAAACGACGATCTAATGCGCCATCTTTTTCGATATACTGGCGATACTCATCAAGTGTTGAGGCACCAATACATTGTAGTTCTCCACGAGCTAGGGCAGGCTTAAAAATATTAGAGGCATCTAGCGAACCAGTCGCCCCTCCTGCTCCAACAATGGTGTGAATTTCGTCGATAAAGAGAATTACATCTCTGTTTTTCTCTAGTTCGTTCATGATTGCCTTCATGCGTTCTTCAAACTGACCACGATACTTGGTACCTGCCACTAAGGCAGCCAAATCAAGCATAACGATCCGTTTATCAAACAACACACGCGACACTTTGCGTTGAATAATTCGGAGAGCTAACCCTTCAACAATAGCTGTTTTACCAACTCCAGGTTCTCCGATAAGGATTGGATTATTCTTTTTACGTCTACTTAGGATTTGAGACACTCGCTCGATTTCAACTTCTCGTCCCACAATTGGGTCGAGTTTGTCTTCTTCGGCGAATTTGGTCACATCGCGACCAAAATTATCTAGTACTGGTGTTTTAGATTTAGTATTACCACGTTTGGTGGAAGAGAAACGCCCTCTTTCTTCATCATATTCTTCTTCTGAGTCTCCTCCGTTGCCATATTCATCAGTAATTGGATTATCATGGCGGATAAAATCTAATTCTGATTTAAAGGCCTCGTAGTCAGCATCAAATTGATGTAAGATTTGAGTAGCGATACTGTCTTTCGTTTTAAGGATCGACAACATTAGGTGTTCTGTTCCTATAACTTCACTCTTTAGCATTTTGGCTTCTAGTACGGTTACTTTCAGTACTTTTTCGACTTGCTTGGTGAGTGGAATATTATTCGCGTTAATAGTAGCAGTGGAGATGCGACTGTGTAGTGTATCTTCGATAGCGCGACGTAAGACAATGATGTCAATGTCAAGCGACTTTAATACTTTGACTGCCAGACTTTCTCCTTCTCTTAGTAAACCTAGTAATAGATGTTCTATACCAATACTTGAGTGTCCGAGACGTAAGGCTTCCTCTCTACTATAAGAGATAACCTCTTTTACCTTCTGTGAAAATTTTGCTTCCATAACTATTACTTATCAAATATTGAACCTTATGAGAAGATTGGGCCAAAATGGCGGTTAGAACTGAAAAATAGTCAGTAAACAGGTTAAATACCCGTACAATATCGGTAAATAAGTCATTTAATACAAAATAATCTTTAAAATTGTCAAAAGCTAGCAGTTACTATATCAGGCACTAGCAACCTAATAGATAGTAATTGCTAACCATTCACATTTTAGGATTACATGCCATGTACTTATTTATTTGGTTATTAGAAAAACTGCCAAAAACTAGAAATAGTATAGATATTGTTGAATACTTCGCAAATTTATTGAGCTATATTCTTGACTAGCTATACGCAAATACCTCTAAAAGGTTTCTAATTAAAGATAAAAAATAAATTGTAATTTGGAGCCATACATAGTTACTCCAAAAGAGAAATATATAAACTGGTGATGGCGAAATTAATATAGCATTTTCAAAAAAACTATTCTATTAACACCTTTACCCTTTTTTTGGTTCGACCTTTGAATAGATTCAATGTTTAAGCAATGATTTTTATTTATCTCCATATAATTCAACCATCGGTACCTGCTTTTTGTTACCTTTGTGATAATTAGTTCATTTGTAAAAATTAAATTTAAACATAGCTCCTATGAAATTTTCTATCGACAAAAAAGAAAGCTTTACCATCTTTAGTGTCCTTGAAAGCAAGTTAAATACACTTGTAGCTCCCGATCTAAAAACAGAGTTAATTTTATTATCTAATAATGGTGTTAAGAATGTTGTTTTAGATATGGAGCAAGTTGAGTTTATCGACTCATCAGGCATTAGTGCTGTTTTAGTGGGCAATCGTTTGGCGCAAAACGAAAATGGGGCATTGGTTTTGGTGAATGTTCAAGATATGGTCATGCGTTTACTCAAAATTTCTCAGCTAGACAGTGTATTAACAATCATGCCCTCTATTCAAGAAGGGAAAGACTTTATTATGAAGTTGGAGTTTGAACGTGCTTTAGGAATTATCGCAGACGATTCAGAAGAAGACAACGAGTAAAAGAAATATCCATTTTGAGACTTTGTATTTTAGGTTCAAACTCGGCCAAACCTGCCTATCAACGTCATCCTAGTGCGCAATTGTTACAGGTAAAAGAAGGCTATTATTTGATAGACTGTGGCGAAGGTACACAAATGCAGTTGGCTAAGTATCAATATAAGGCAAGTAAGATTCGACGCATTTTTATTAGTCATTTACATGGTGATCATTTTTTAGGTTTGCCTGGTTTGATTGATAGTTTTGTATTAGGAGGGCGTGTTGCTCCTATTGATATTTATGGCCCTAAAGGAACAGATCAAATTCTCGCCAATCATTTTCAATTAACAGGAGGAGGTATTTCTTTTCCACTCCACTTACATATTGTATCAACTGATGAAGTGACTGACATTTTAGAAACGAATCAATTGGTAGTAAAAGGTCTCCCACTTGAACATCGGACGCCTTGTGTGGGTTTTCTTTTTCGTGAAAAAGAAAAAGAACGAAACATATTTCCAGAAAAAATAAAACAATATAACATTCCCTATCCTTCCATTCGTGCCATCAAAAAAGGAGCTGACTTTGAAACTAGTGATGGAACAGTGATTCTAAATACTGACTTAACCAAAGCACCTCCCCCACCTTTATCTTATGCTTATTGCTCAGATACTGCCTATTCAGAAAACTTAATTCCTTACCTACAAAACATTGATTTACTATATCACGAATCGACTTACTTGAATGATTGCGCCGATATTGCAGGTGAAAGAGGTCATAGTACAGCGGCTGAAGCAGCTACTATTGCGGCTAAGGCCAATGTAAAACGTTTGTTATTAGGTCACTACTCTTCTCGATACCGCGATCTAGCTCCTTTTCTAGCAGAAGCTCGCCCTATTTTTAATGCTACATTTTTGGCAACAGAAGGCGAAGAATGGGAGTTGGGTGACTGTTAACTAGCTGAACAAGCAGAATAATTGTCATCTTTCTGCCATAAAGATCATATTGTTTTTAAATCTGCTATACATTGGTAGTCAATTCATTAGGCAAAAGCATTGTCCGCTTCGCTTGTGTAGGGTATTGACGTTTAAGTTCAAAGAAAGTAGTGTTAAAAAGGCACATTTATTGTTTATCTTGTTTTGAATAAAGATTGCGACCATGAGAATAAGATTTGATGCTATCCTAGTACTATTATTGTTACTTTTATGTGGAGGAGCTTGCTCTTCTTGCAAAGACAATACTGTTGATATTACAGGGAAGTGGGAACGCTTTAATGATGAGGCAGCGGGTTCCATATTAAATGTAAAAAAAGTAGGAGATAACTATGTAGGTACCTTAGTACATGTAGAAGGCCCGTTGTTTGAAAGTGGTTTTCAGACAGGAGATATAAAATGGCGAGATATAAAAGCGGAATCTGAAAATTATTATGTTGGGCAAGATTTGATGAAAGGGGTAGATACTTCAGGGGCGGTGAAGTACTATCGTTTTGAGGACGTTTATTTTAATATGGTATCATTTGATATTTTGCATGTAAGCAGTTTCGCCAAAGGCAAAGAAACTTTTGGAGAAACCCAAAAATGGAAGCGTATCCAATAGGAAAATTAGTCACTAAAATATAAATGTAGTAGCCTCAATTAATGCCTTAATGTCATTAATTGAGGCGTTTTTTCTTTATAACACGCTATAACAGTATATTTGGGGACAAATCTAATATCACATGATCACTTATCCCCCTTTACCAATAGCTTCTTATAAACTGTATTTTCTAGTAGTATTATTACTTTGTTTATTAAATACAAGCACTGCTCTTGCACAAGAAAATGTGTATAATATGAGTACCCAAACAGTTGAAGATTGTAGTGGTACCTTATATGATAGCGGTGGTCCTGATGATCGTTATGCTGATGGTGAATCGCTGACCTTTTCCATTTGTCCATCTGAAGCTCCTGCCTGTATTCGCTTAGAGGTCTTATCTTTTGCCATTGAAAACACCTTTGATATTCTTTCCTTTTATGATGGTCCAGATACCAATTCGACCTTACTAGGACGCTACCCTACTCTACTTCCTGATGTAATTGATGCCCATAGCGGTTGTCTTACGATTCATTTTTCTTCTGATCTTGGAACTCGATTTGATGGTTGGGAAATGAACTGGAACTGTTATGCTTCTCCTGGTTGCCCTGCCCTACCTGTAAGTCCGCAGGATTGCATAGGAGCGATTCCTATTTGCCAAAATGTGTATATGGAAGAAGAAGCCTATATTGATGAGGGTAATATTGATAATGAAATTAATAAAGAACAATCGTGTTTGGGTGATGGGGAGAAAAATAGTGTATGGTACACATTTACTGTTCAGGAAAGTGGCGACTTATCTTTTTTGATTACTCCCAATAATGATAATGATGATTATGATTGGGCAGTCTATAATTTAACCGATGCTAATTGTAGTGACCTTTTTGACAATTCGTTACTAGAGTTAAGTTGTAGTTTTTCCCAACAAACAGGAGCTACGGGGCCTACGGGTGAATCGGACTTGGTGGCTGCTGGAGCCGATGACGGAAATAAAAATGCAAAGATACCTGTTGAACAAGGCGATATTTATGTGATCAATGTGAGTCAGTTTTCAACCTCTACGGCAGGTTACTCCATTGATTTTAGTGCCTCTACGGCTATTATTTTCGACCAAGTGGCTCCAAGTATTAAGGAGGTAGAATTGGTTTATGAAGACTGTGAACTTGTTGGTGTTGATCTATTTTTTACCGAAAATGTATTGTGCAGCTCCGTCAATGCTTTTGGATTTAATTTGAGGGCAGGTAGTAATATTTTTGTTTTTGGTGAGGTAATCAGTGAAACTTGTGTGCAAGAAGGCGAATTGGCTTATGCAAAAGATTATCGCTTACTATTACAAAATCCGATTGCAATAAGTGATAGCTACTTATTGAATATGAGTGGAGCAGTAGAAGACTTGTGTGGAAATATGTCGGAAGCAGGGAACAGTTTAACCATTACATCCTCCTTCTCGAACTTACAAACGATTTTAGAATCAGAAGTATGTGAAACAAATAATACGCTAGATTATCGTTTACAGATTGAAGGAGAATTAGTGGAGGAGCTTTTGTACCAATGGACTATTCGTTTACCTGATGGAACAGCAATAGATAGTGTATTTAATGGAGCCAATTTACAGGCTTACTTACAAACAGGAAACACTATACCTGGTGTATTAGAATGGGACATACAAGATTTAGAAAAAGGCTGTTTATTTAGTGGTCAAATTGAATTAGGACTTGATTGTTCGGCTTGCAGTACAGACAATGCTGAAGGAGGAAATATCATTGTTAATGAAAATCTAGTTTGTGCGGAAGAAACACTTGTTGTAGAAAATGAAACTGCCTTTATTCCTAGCGATTACCTATTGACTTATTTCTTAGTAGATGAACTGGGGGCTATTCAAGCAACAAATAATGAGGGCATCTTTTCACTGTCTCAGCAAAATCTACAAGCCAATACTACTTATCAAGTAAATAGTGTCATCAATACTGATGAAAATGGGGACGGATTGGCGGATATGGAGGGCGATTGTACCGTTTTCTCAAATAATCAACCTACTGTTATCTTTTTGGCTCCTATTGATATTATCATTGTAGGAGAACGTTGTGTGGATAGAAACTACGAACTAAGCTTTACGATTACTGGTGGGCTGCCTGCTTTTGATGAAAGTGCTAATTATAGTGTCACAGGTGATTATGAAGGCATCGTAGCTTGGGGCGATACCCTCACTGTAACTTATCAAGGAGATGCTGCCTACCAATTAACTGTTGCCCCAGATTTACAACTTTGCACAGGTACAACAGCAACTCGTTCGTTTCCTTATGTGTGTACGCCTGCTCCCATTGAACTACTTGATTTTTGGGGAGAAACCGACAAAAACGGCATTTTATTAACTTGGAATACAGTTTCTGAAAAAAATAATGCGTATTTTGCTATCGAACATAAAGGGAATAGACAAAAGTTTGCGTCTATTGCGACTATTAAAGGTAGTGGAACTAGTAACCGAATCAATAATTATCACTACCTAGATAAAGCACCATTACCAGGGCGAAATTACTATCGTTTAATACAAGTAGATTTAGATGGTCAGTCAACGATAGTTGGAGAAATCGCCTTAACTTGGGGAGAGAAAAATTATTTATCTATCCAGGCTTGGAACTGGCCTTCTGTTCACCAACCTATTATTGCCGATCTTTATATTGAAGATCAACCCGCTGTCATAAGCCTATTAACCATAGAGGGAAAAATAATCACTCAGTCCACTATCTATGAATCAGGACAGTATTCCATCAATACTCCTGTTATCTCATCAGGAATTTACCTCCTGCAACTATCTGATGGTTTGCGGACTGTTGTGAGTAAAATAGCTGTACAATAAGTATTATTTGTTTACAAATGAGGAAATAGCGACCTACTACGACCGATGTGAAGTACATTATCGGCAGCATTGGAATTTAGATCAAAGCCTATCATTACATTATGGCTACTGGGATGAACAGACTTCTAGTTTTCATGAGGCGTTGGTCAATATTAACCATGTATTGGCAAATTGGGGTGGCATTGTCCCTAATAGTCAAGTGCTAGATGCTGGCTGTGGCATTGGTGGCTCTTCTCTTTTTCTTGCCTCTAATTATCAATGTCAAGTAACAGGTATTAGCTTGAGTGCTAAACAAGTAGCAACAGCTACTGATTTGGCAACCTCCCGTCAATTGAGCCATTTGGCCCATTTCCAACAAAGTGATTTTACACAAACTCCTTTTGCTGATAACAGTTTTGACTGTGTATGGGCAATAGAGAGTGTATGCCATGCCCCGCGTAAAGTTGATTTTTTACGCGAGGCATTTCGCGTATTGAAACCAGGTGGACGGCTAGTAATGGCTGATTTTTTTCAACAACCTAGCCAACTGAATGAAGAGGAACAAACACTGATGAATCAGTGGGCTTATGGATGGGCTGTTCCTTCTTTTGAACGCTTGGATCGCTTTGTTGAAACAATGTGTGAATTAGGTTTTGGACAGGTGGACACTCGTAATGCCACCCAAAATATTATGCCTTCTGCACGTCGCTTGTATATCCGTTTTTTTCCTGGTTGGGTCATCGCTAAACTGTATCAACTTTTATTTCGTGCTTCGGATATAGGGATTAAAAATGTATGGACCGCTTATTATCAATATGTGACTTTGAAAAAGGAATTGTGGGGCTATTATTTGGTACAAGGTATAAAGGAAATGCGTGAGGGATAGTAGTGGTAGCT
>JAHDCM010000129.1 GCA_020629895.1 Bacteroidota bacterium | reverse complement strand
TCGTCGCACGTCGCACGATCTTCCGCGTGAGGGATAGTAGCGGTAGCTTGCCGAAGTAGAAAGGTAGTGCGGCTTTTGCTGGCAGGGCTGACGAAGGAAGACACTGCCAGCAAAATTAGCCGAACACCTTTTCTACGAGACAACTACAAGCGAATAGCCCGACGGGTATCTAAAAAGTGCAGTAACCGTAAAACGGTTATTGCACTTTTTAGATACCCGACACGCCCAGTGTTATTGATGATTGGGGGGAAATGGGATAATAGAGGCAACTAGCTACCTACGTAAAAAGGGTTGAAGAAAACTCCAACCCTTTTCAATTAATTAATAGGTAATGAACACTAAATAGCGGTAATGACTATTTTGCTTTCTTAGCAGTAGTCTTCTCTGCTTTTTCGTTAAAATCGGCAATCGCTTGATTTACTTGTTCAATTTTGTCATAATTCAATGAATAGTAAATAAACTTGCCTTCCCTTTTGGTGTGAACTAAGTCCACATTTCTAAGGATACGTAAATGCTGTGAAGTAATCGACTGCTCCAGTTTCAATGTGTTATAAATCTTGTTTACATTGATTAACTTTTTCTGATCTACAAACTCAATAATTGCTAACCGTAAAGGGTGTGCAATAGCTCGTAAAATCTCAGTCGCCGTGTTCAAACTTTCTTGATTGAATGCTGCCATCTCAAAAAATTTATGCTGTAAAAAAATGAAAGTATCTACTTGTACCAATTTATTAGACACGTTCTTAACGGAAAGACAGAGCGTGTTGCTAAGATGAATTTATTTTACATAATAATAGCAAATATAAATTTAAAGAAAAAAACTGGTAAAAGAAAGTACTATATCGTATTATTTTATATTCAACGAAAAGATCGAGGAAAAGTTACATTTAAACATTTTTTTTTATCATAAAAAAATAGTTCATAACATAGGTATTCCTTACCCTTTAACTGTATGTAGCAATAGGGCATACCTTCGCTGATTCTTATCACAAAAAGGATAAGAGGATTCTTTTTGATTGTATATTTTGGGGGGAATTTTTGGGGAGAGGGGTGTATATAAACTACAATTATCTTTCAAAGATACATGGATACCTTTAGCATATATTATACCAAAGTTCAAAAAAAAAGTCCTTAAAAAAATATTTTTTTAAGGACTTTTAGATTGTAAATAATCGTTATTAAATCGCTAACTCTTCTACTAATTGAGCGATTTCAGCTATGCGATCGTGGTTTAGAGAATAGAAAATATACTTTCCATCTCTTTCGGTAATAACCACTCCTGCACGACGTAAAATAGCCAAGTGCTGAGAAGCAACAGATTGCTCTAAACGCAATTTTACATAAATTTCAGTAACAGTAAGGCGTTTATTTTCCTCTAATAACTGAATGATTGATTGGCGTAATTTATGGTTAACGGCTCTTAAAACCAAAACGGCTTTACGCAACAAGTTATAGTCTAATTTTATTGGATTCTCTGTGTTTTGGCGGATTACTACTGAATCCGTTTTGCTTAGTGTTCCCATTACTAGTATTTTAATTAAAATGAATAAAAAAAGGTTTAAATAAATCTTTACAGTTTATTACTAAATCTAAAGCAAAAATAACAATATCTTTAATTTTTTCAAAAAAAAACACTTATATCTTTCCTTTATTACTTATATGCGGTATATATTTACTTAAATATGCTGGTTCGAAGTAAGCCAGGTCTTGAAATGCTTGTTTATTCCATGCCATTTGTGCTAGTTCGATCATGTTTTCGGCAGAGCAGTATAACTCGCTAAGTAGGCTTATATTTTTGGCTTCGTGAAAAAGCGATTGATACTTTACGAGTGCTGTTCCAAAAAAGTAAGTCGTTTGTTGTGTGTATTTTTCAAACGTCTGTTCATTTACTTTTTGCAGCTTTATCGGTTCTATTTCTTCTAGCTGCTCGTTAAATACAGCGGTATAAGCCCCCATTCCTCTGGCATCAATCATTGGAATGTAAAAGCCTTTTTGCTGTTCAGTTTGTTGAATAGCCCTCCAAGCAAGTGCTTTTAGGGTATCAATGCTAAGGAGTGGCTTTTGACAACCAAAAGCAATTCCTTTGGCTGTTGAGCATCCAATTCTTAAACCAGTATAAGAACCGGGTCCTCCACTAACAGCAATCGCATCTATATCATGTAGTTTGAAGTTTGTTTTTTCAAAAATTGTTTGAATATATTGATGAAGCAGTTGATTATGGGATGCATTTCCACGTATATCTTCTTTCACTCCTAATAAATGTCCTTGTTTGGCAAGTCCTACTGAACAAACTGGTGTAGCTGTTTCGATCATTAAAATAAGTCCCATAAAAAATACTATCCATACATTTTTAAAATCCGAAATTAGATTTTACCATTGATTAATTACGTACAAAACCACAACACTATATACTCACAAACGAAGCGGTCAATTTTTTTATACATAATAAAAAAATACAAAACCTAGATTAAGACGCTCTAATACTTAGAGGTCACTTTAATTTAATAACTTTTTTTTGATTAGTGTTATTATAATCATACAGAGCTTTTTAACAAGCATAAAACATGCTATATTAATACTTATTGCATATCACGGTCAAAAAATTGTTATGTTTATAGGTATAGTTTTTTTTATTAAAATGCGAGGAATGATTAAAAAAAGAATGTATTAAACACCTAATTATTTATTGTAATTCAAAGATACAATTATTCGGCATTAAAATTTCACAACAAATAGCAATATTACAGTATATTTACAAAACAACTTAAAAAATTACCTAATAAGCCCTTTCAATACTAGTACAGTGTCAACATTAAAATACTGGGTTGCTTTAAATCTTTTTTCGTTAGTGCTGCCCTTGTAAAGCCTCGCATCTGTTGGCTTGGCTATAGGTGTCTACGTTTTACGCCTTGACTAGCCAAAAAAATAATTTGAAGCTGAACCCGCGGATTTTTTTTATTTGCCTTAGATTATCAACAACATACTAGTTTCCTTCTAATATTTGTTTATAACGCGTTTTGTCTTCAAATAATGACAAGGCTTCTTGTACTATAGGATCACTATCTAGGCTGGCTTGTACC
This sequence comes from Bacteroidota bacterium, assembly GCA_020629895.1. Classification (GTDB taxonomy): domain Bacteria; phylum Bacteroidota; class Bacteroidia; order Chitinophagales; family UBA2359; genus JAHDHP01. The sequence goes on along the minus strand of JAHDCM010000129.1, from coordinate 5,954 downwards.
TTCCCTTTTTCGTAATAATAACGTCCAATAATCTCTTCTTTGAGCAATTGAGCAATTTCATCTTTAAAACGATAAATATCTGATGTTTTTGCTTGTTTTACTTTGGCTGCAATTTGCTCTAAGTTTTGCTTAACACTTGCATCATACTTCTCTTTACTGGTACTTTTTTTTAGTTTTTCAATCAGTTCTTCTGTTTTGCTATCATAAGCGTAGCTATGTTCATTGACATAAGCTACAAACTGTTCATAAAGTGCCTCTGATACTTCAAATGTATCAGCAGGAGCAATTTCTTCATTTCTTCTACGATAGTCGCTTACAAAATCTAAGATTAGCTGTTCTTTTAGTAAGCTTTGGGTAATACGTGCATATTCCTTTTTTTCCATTGCGATATCGGGGTCTACTCCTCCCCCATCGTACATGAGGCGTTTATTTTTCGAATAGAATTTGGTTCTCAAAGAATCAGGTACTTTAATTGCTCCATCTTTGTATCTACCAGAATAGTCAATTGCTTGTACACATCTACCACTTGGGAGATAGTATTTGGCAACGGTTAGTTTTAACTTTGAATTATATCCAATGTCCCGTGTTTGCTGTACCAGTCCTTTACCAAAAGTTCGTTGTCCTATTACCACCCCACGGTCATGATCTTGCATGCACCCTGCAAAAATTTCGGAAGCCGAAGCAGAACGCCCATCGGTTAATACTACTAATGGAATTTCTGTATTAAAGGCTGCATTAGGTGTTTTATATTCTTTTTGCCAGTCGGCCACTTTTCCTTTGGTACTGACCACCATTTCTCCTTGTTCAACAAATAGGTTGACCATATTTACTGCCTCTCCTAGTAAGCCCCCTCCATTATGTCGCAAATCAATAATAATTGATTCGACTTCATTGTCATTTTTCAATTTTTCAATAGCTGCCTTTACCTCTTGTGTGCATCCTCTTTTAATAAAGGTTCGCAGTTTTACATAGGCTGTTTTTTCATCTACCATTCCAAAATATGGGATACTGCTCTTTATATTTTTCTTTCGCACGACCTTAGCGGTTTGTGGGCTAGACTTACCTAGTCGTTCATAGGTAATGATTACTTCTGAGCCTGGTTCTCCAACTAATACTTTTTGCACATCATCTACCGAACGATTTTTGGCGGTTGCTCCGTTAATCGTCATGATTCGGTCTCCAACCATCATTCCTGCTTCAAAAGCAGGTGTGCCTTCATCTAGTTGAGAGATCGTGACATAGGGGTCTCCTTTTTTCTTTACCAAACCTGCTCCAATATTACCTGCTCCCCCTCCTTGTTGCATGCGATACCCTTCAATTTGCCCTTCTGAAATATAGTTGGTATATGGGTCTAATGACTTTAACATAGAGTCGATGCCTGAGCGCATCAATTTGGCGGGTTCTACATCGTCTACATAACTTTTATGTACTTCGCGATATAGGCTTTCGTATAACTCTAAGTTTTTGACAATAGCAAAGAATCGACTATCATCTGAGAAGGAGAAGGCAAAGAGTCCAAGCGTTGTTATACTAAGTAACAACACACTGATAAAGGTATATTTCTTGGTTGATTTCATAAATGCGGGATCATTAAAAAGATGGGTAAAAGAAAAAATTAACTAATTACGAATAGCAATACTTACTTTTTTAGCAGTTTTTTATATTCGTCCGTGTCCAATACCTTGAGTGCCTCTACAATAACTTTATCGTCTTCGAGCCCTTCTTGGATTCTTCCTTTCTGATAGAAATAACGAGCAGCGATCTCGTACTCTAACGCATTTTTAATTTCTTCTTTAAACTTTATTAAATCTTTTTGCTTATCGTGTTGGATTTGTGTTTTTAGTGCTTCTAACTCGGCTTTTACAGTAGCATCATATTTCTCTTCTGTAATTGTTTCCTCCAATGTTTTTAATAAACGGTCGCTTTCCGTTTCATAGTCATACTCTTTACCTTTTAAGAACTTAACAAATGCGTCAAAATCAGCGTCACTAAATTCAAATTCTTCTGGTGTAGGAATAGCGGCATGTTGATTACGATATTGTGTTGCGTAATTAAAGATTAGATCTTTTCGGATAAGGCTATACGCGATATTACTATATTGTTCTTCTTTTATTTCTACATCTGGGTCAATACCTCCTGCATCAAAAACCTTTCGTCCTTTGGTTGTATAAAAAGCCGTTCGTAATGAATCTGGAATTTTTTCGAGATTATCGTTATATCCTCCTGAATAATCAACTGCTTGGATACAACGTCCGCTAGGGAGATAATACTTGGCGGTTGTGAGTTTTAGCTTGGAATTGTAGCCCACATTTTTAGTTGTTTGTACTAATCCTTTTCCATAACTTCTATTTCCTATTACTATTCCACGATCAAGGTCTTGCATAACTCCTGCTACAATTTCGGAAGCAGACGCCGAACCTCTATCAATTAATACTGCTAAAGGTATATCTACATCTACTGGTAGTTCACCTGTTCGGTACATTTTGTCCCATTTCGCTTCTTTGCTTTTCGTGTTTACGATACTCGTTGATTTGGGTAAAAAGACACCTGCAACATCAATGGCTTCACTTAACAATCCTCCAGGATTTCCTCTTAAATCCAGTATCAGGGAAGTTATTTCGTGTTCTTGTTTTAGACGATTTAGCTCTAGGGCTACCTCTTGAAAACTCTTTTCTGTAAATCCTCCTAAGCGGATATAGCCTGTGTTATGATCTAGCATTCCACTATAAGGAACACTTTTTATTTTAATTTCTTCTCGTTCAAATGTTTTAGTTAGAATTGCTTCTTCACCAATACGTTCTATTTCAAGCACCACTTTCGTATTAGGTGCTCCTTTTAATAATTTACTAATTCCTGCGGTATTAAGATTTTTTGCTGACTTTCCATCAATGGTTAAAATTTTATCTCCTGCTCGTAAGCCTGCTTTTTCTGCGGGAAAGCCTTCATAAGGTTCTGCGATAATTACATAATCTCCTTTAGGACGGATAGTTGCTCCTATCCCTCCATACTTACCTGTTGTTTGTAATTGATAACCCGAAAGATTTTCTTCAGGGATATAAGAAGAATATGGATCAAGTGATTTAAGCATCCCATTGATGGCTGTCTGGGTTAGCTTTTCGGGCTGAATTTCATCCACATAATAGGTATTCAGTTCTCGAAAAATATTGGTGTACAATTCTAAGTTTTTAACTAACTCAAAATTATTTGTTGGTAAGATAAAACTAAAAAAGGTAATAGCCGTTAGGGCCACAAGGATGGAATACCTACGCATCAATAGATAAATTTATGTTGGTTGTTTGAGTATAGAATAAAAAAGAAAAGAATAACAACCTTTTCGTATTAAATAAGCGAACAAATTGTATGCCTTGCTATGTCAGCAGAGCAAATATTATCTTTTTTTGACAAAAAAGCATTATTTCAAATATATTTTTTCGACAAAACAACGTTTTGACGAACAAAAACCTAGATATGTCACGAAAAAAGTAACTTCGTCAGCATCAAAAAAACAAGTTCACAGTTCTTTAAGTTAGAACGTTTTTTTGTTGTGGTTTGTTTATGGCACTGGGTCATGCCCACTACCACCCCAGGGATGGCAAGATAAAATGCGTTTGGTCGCTAGAAAGGTTCCTTTCAGCAAACCATGTTTTTGAATAGCTTCGATAGCATACTGGGAACAAGTTGGAGTGTATCTACATGAGGGGGGAAGGAATGGAGAGATCGCAATTTGATAAAAACGAATACATAATATCAATAAACGCTTGAATGGCCAACTAAAGTACTCATAAATTTTCTTCATGAGGGTTTGTATACGTGTTGGATAAAAATCGGATACAATGAATCATTTTTGATTGTATCAAAGAGAAGGGGCGTTTATTTTTTGCTATAAACACAATCATTACTGCTAATTGCTGATCGGTATTCGACATATTATCCAGTAACTGGTGCTTATGCGCGCGGTAAGTCTCTCGCATTTGTCGTTTGATTCGATTGCGATCTACTGCAGTTTGAAAATAGCGCGTAGGAACGGAGAACGCAACTTGTACAGGAACGGGCTGTGGCAGCTCGCACGTCCTCCAAACAATTCGATATGGAAAAATCACTTTTGATTGTCCATTCGTAAAAAGAGAGGATATAATTTTTTGACTTTTTAGATGCTCTTTCTTTTTAAAAGAGACATCTTTTTTAGGTCCTAGCATAAGTATCTAGGCAATTATAGAACACCCATTAGAGGTATTGTAGTAAAAACTTACCTCCAATAGATTATCTTGTCTATTACTTATTTCGGCTTTCGTCAGAGACGGACAACTTAGCACGTCCTTTAGCACGTCTTCTGGCTAACACCTTTCTTCCGCTTTTAGAACTCATACGTTCACGAAATCCGTGTTTATTCTTTCTTTTTCGTCTTGATGGTTGAAATGTCCTTTTCATTTTTGTATCATTTTAGAGCGCACAAAGGTAGCATTTATCTATCAAAAATGAAAGTGATACGATTTTTTTATCGACAACTTCTTTCATCTTCTTCTAAGCTACTCCTTTATCCATTCATAGAAATTAAAAACTCTTCATTAGTACGTGTACCTTGCATGTGTTGTTTTAGGAAGTTCATAGCTTCTTCCGTTGTCATATCCGCTAAGTGCTTTCGTAAGATAAACATTCGTTGTAAGACATCTTTATCTAGGAGTAATTCTTCTCGACGTGTACTAGAGTTCATCAGGTCAATAGCAGGGAATATACGACGATTCGCCAATTTGCGATCTAGTTGTAATTCCATATTACCTGTACCTTTAAACTCTTCAAAAATCACCTCATCCATTCTTGAGCCAGTATCAATTAAGGCTGTTGCTAGGATGGTCAATGATCCTCCATTTTCGATATTACGAGCCGCACCAAAAAACTTTTTTGGTTTATGTAGTGCATTTGCTTCTACCCCTCCAGACAACACTTTACCAGATGCTGGTGCAATGGTATTGTGCGCTCGTGCTAAACGCGTTATTGAATCTAATAGAATCACGACATCATGTCCACATTCTACCATTCGCTTTGCTTTTTGCAAAATAATATTGGACACTTTCACATGACGATCAGCAGGTTCATCGAAAGTAGACGCAACAACTTCAGCTCTTACACTACGCTGCATATCTGTTACCTCTTCAGGACGCTCATCAATCAGTAAAATGATCAAATACGCTTCTGGGTGATTTTTAGCAATTGCATTTGCAATATCTTTCAACAAAAATGTTTTACCTGTTTTAGGCTGTGCGACAATCAGTCCACGTTGCCCTTTTCCGATAGGTGTAAACAAGTCAATACATCGAGTTGAAAGGTTTCCTTCCATTGAAAGGTTAAACTTTTCTTCAGGAAAAAGAGGAGTTAAGTAATCGAAAGGCACTCGATCACGTACATCTTCTGGTGACTTACCATTAATTCCCTCTACTTTTAATAAGGCGAAGTACTTTTCTCCATCTTTGGGTGGGCGAATAGCACCAACAACTGTATCTCCTGTTTTTAATCCAAATAATTTAATTTGTGATGGAGACACATAAATATCATCAGGAGAAGTTAAATAGTTATAATCTGAGGAACGTAAGAATCCATAGCCATCCGACATCATTTCTAGTACCCCCTCTCCAGCAATTACACCATCTATTTCAATATTGAATAAATCTGCTTCTGCCTGTTCCGTTTTTCGGTCATCGCGATAATTGCGATCATCTCGATCTCGATAGTTGCGATCACCACCTCGATCATCGCGATCACGATAGTTGCGATCTCTATCACGGTAGTTACGGTCGCTGCCTCGGTCATCACGATCTCTATCACGGTAGTTACGGTCGCTGCCTCGGTCATCACGATCTCTATCACGGTAGTTACGGTCGCTGCCTCGATCATCGCGATCTCTATCACGGTAGTTACGATCACCACCTCGATCATCGCGATCTCTATCACGGTAGTTA
>JAHDCM010000128.1 GCA_020629895.1 Bacteroidota bacterium | reverse complement strand
TGGATGATTGAATAGGATTATTTCGCAATAAATATAGTCACCATCTTCCCATCCAATCACCCAATTATTCGGTCATCCAATCACCCTCTAAAAGTCCTCATCCATCGAAAAAGTCTGCTCCTCCTTATCTGCCATCACCCCCGACTTCTGATACTCTGCCACTCGCTTCTCAAAGAAATTCGTCTTCCCCTGCAAACTAATCATCTCCATAAACGGAAACGGATTCGCGACATGATACACCTTGTTCTGCCCCAAAGCCACTAACAAACGATCTGCCACAAACTCAATATATTGTTTCATCAAGTCCGCATTCATACCAATCAAAGAAACAGGTAAAGCCTCTGTAACAAACTCCTGTTCTCCTACTACCGCTTCACAAATAATTGCTTTTACCTCCTCGGCAGGTAATTTTTCTTGTAACATCGAATATAACAAACAAGCAAAATCGCAGTGCAATCCCTCATCACGACTTATCAACTCATTCGAAAAAGCCAACCCAGGCATCAAACCTCGTTTCTTCAACCAAAAAATAGAGCAAAAACTACCACTAAAAAAAATACCTTCCACCGCAGCAAAAGCAATCAAACGATGCGCAAAAGAAGGAGCTTCTTCGATCCAGCGCAACGCCCATTCCGCTTTTTTCTTCACACAAGGAATCGTCTCAATCGCATTAAATAACTTACTCTTCTCAGCAGGGTCTTTGATATAAGTATCAATCAACAAACTATACGTCTCCGCATGAATATTTTCAATCGCTACTTGAAAACCATAAAAACAACGCGCTTCAGGTATTTGAACATCTTGCATAAAATTTACCACCAAATTCTCATTCACAATACCATCACTCGCTGCGAAGAAAGCCAATACATGTTTAATAAAATGCCGTTCATCTTTTGTCAAACGCTCCCAATCTGTCAAATCATTACTCAAATCAATTTCCTCTGCAGTCCAAAAACTCGCCTCCGCTTGTTTGTACATTTTCCAGACCTCATCATACTTAATTGGAAACAGGACAAAACGATCTTTATTTTCCTGTAATATTGGCTCAATAGTCATGTTATTAATAGGTTTATGTTAAAATAAAATCGCAGCAATTAGAGCGCACAAATTCATATAACATGTTTTCATGTTACAGAATAGCTTAATGAACAAATTATCCGACAGGACATTTATTCATTAATGTTCTCCCAAAATTGCTGCCTGGAATAGAGAAAAAAGTATTGATTCTTGAAAATCAACAGGAAGGTGGGCTACCTATCAAAATATCTAAAAATCAATTCAGATAGCCCCTTCGAAATGAAGCTCTGTTTCTACCAAAAAAATAATTATATAGCCATTCAAACAATAAATAGCTGATCTACTCTTTTCTTATAATTACTAAACGTTTCTTATTTCTACTTTACATTGTACATGTTTTCAACAGTCCATATAATTTATTGACTACTAACTACTTGCACACTGCTTTTCGTAAAGATAATACTAAATAAGGTAACATCAAACCATTTTTTATCCACAAGCGTGGATAAGTTTTTTTGGAGATTTAATAATTATTTTTAATGTTTACTATGTCCTACAAAGGGCTTTAATTAGGTAACTTTTTTGGCTTTTTTAGCTCACGTTTGAAGAATGTTATCTTACATCCACAAAGCTCCTTATCTCATTATTTTTTGACACAATTCAAAAAGACAATTAACCATGAAAAAACAAACAAATCCATCAGAAGAACAACTCAAAAAACTAAAGGAGAAGGAAGCACTGGCACAAAAATTTTTAGATAAAATCAAAGCACAAGAAGATAAATCTACAAAACCTCCTCCATCAGTAGAAGAGAAGTCCGAAAAATCTACCAACTCAAATGACCTACCCGACATCAATCGTATTATTGGCTGTGGGGGATAAATCAAGACAGTCTTTTAGTACCTAGTAATTAACAGAAAACTTTTTTATCTACCAAACGTTTGGTATATTTGTAGCATAGTTATTGTTATTAAACAAACCTTTCTAACTAATCATTTCAAACTCCATTTATGCCTAAACAAAAGGTTAGCTCCAAATATGTGTTAAAGCAATCGTTGAAAGTGTTTCGGAGCAAAGGCTACAACCATACCTCTATGGTAGATATAGCCGAAGCATGTGGACTCAAAAAAGGAAGTCTTTACCACTATTATAGGAGTAAAGAAGAGTTAATGAAAGCAGTTATCGAACACATGCATGAATACTTTAAAAAAGAGGCATTTATTCATGCTTACGATGAGCAGCTAGGTGTACATCAAAAGTTTCAACTACTTGCAGATATTACCGAAAGTCAATATTTTGCCTCCGAATATGGTTGCTTATTTGGAAACTTAGCCCTTGAAACCGCAGGGGTTATTCCTGAACTATTTGCAAAAGTAAAGGCTTTTTTCGAAGACTGGATAGCTGCACTTACCCACGTTTTTAGTACCAAATTCACACCTGAAAAGGCAAAAGTACTAGCCGAAGAAAGTGTCGCAGAAATAGAAGGTGCCGTGATGATGATGCGTATTTTTAATAATAAAGATTTCCTAAAAAGAGCTAATGAACGTATTCTTCAACGATTTGAACAGATAGTTGTTAATGAAACAACTAATCATGTAAACTCTCCCAATAAGACAATTAGAACATAAAATTGACCAAACGTTTGGTTAGTTTTTTCAATTCATAAATCGCACTAATAAATTTTTCACTAATAAATCATAACAACAGATAACATGGAAGCTGTAGTAGAAAAAGCCGCTGCCCGCAAAGCAAGCAATAGGGCTATCAAAAAGGCTGCCGTACTAGGGTCTGGTGTGATGGGGTCTCGTATCGCCTGTCATTTCGCCAATATCGGACTCGAAGTAGTACTGCTCGACATTGTTCCTCGTGAACTAAACGACAAAGAAAAAGCAAAAGGCTTGACCCTTGAGGATAAGCCTGTTCGTAATCGGCTAGTAAACGATGCACTCAAATTTGCACTCAAATCAAATCCTTCCCCAATTTATGATAAGGATTTTGCCTCTCGAATTACGACTGGTAACTTCGATGATGACATGGAACTGCTCAAAGATTGTGATTGGATTATTGAAGCTGTCATTGAACGATTGGACATTAAAAAAATCGTTTTCGAAAAGGTGGAAAAATACCGCAAACCTGGTTCTCTCATCACTTCTAATACTTCTGGTATTCCTATCCACATGCTAATCGAAGGTAGAAGCGACGATTTCAAAAAACACTTTTGTGGCACCCACTTCTTCAATCCTCCACGTTATCTGAAATTACTCGAAGTTATTCCTTCACCAGAAACCGATCCAGCAGTCATTGACTTCTTCATGGAATATGGTGATCTATACTTAGGAAAAACAACCGTACTTTGTAAAGATACCCCTGCTTTTATTGCTAACCGTGTAGGAGTATTTTCTATCATGGCCATATTCCATGTAATGCAAGAAATGGGAATGACCGTCGAAGAAGTAGATGCCTTGACAGGTCCTATTACGGGTCGTCCCAAATCAGCTACTTTCCGTACCTCAGATGTAGTAGGCTTAGATACCTTAGTAAAAGTAGCAAAAGGAGTTTATGACAACTGCCCTGATGATGAAGCAAGAGAAATTTTTAAAATTCCTGACTTCATCAACACAATGTTAGAAAAAGGATGGTATGGCGATAAAACCAAGCAAGGTTTTTATAAAAAAACTAAAACGCCTGAAGGGAAACGTCAAATCTTGGCACTAAACCTCAATACGCTCGAATACGAACCAAAAGCAAAAGTACGATTTGCAAGCATTGGTACCGCAAAGCCAATTGATGACCTTAAAAAACGCCTCCGAATCCTTCATGGAGCTAGTGACAAAGGAGCAGCGTTCTTAAATAAGGTAGGCTATCACTTATTCCGTTATGTTAGCAACCGTATTCCTGAAATTGCTAACGAAATCTACAAAGTAGATGATGCAATGCGTGCAGGATTTGGATGGGAACTAGGTCCTTTTGAATACTGGGATGCAGTGGGTGTTGAAAAAACATTGACCGCAATGGAAGAAGCTGGTTTTCAAGCGGCTCCTTGGATAAAAGAAATGCTAGAAGCGGGCAATAGCTCCTTCTACAAAGTAGAGAATGGCATTAAAAAGGTGTACAACCCCGCCAGTAAAGCTTATGAGACCATCCCTGGGCTAGATAACTTTATTCTACTAGACAATTATCGCGACCAAAAGCCTGTCTGGGCAAATAAAGGGGCGACCATTCACGATATAGGAGATGGTGTTTTGTGTGTAGAGTTTCATACCAAAATGAATGCCATTGGAAGTGAAATCTTACAAGGGATCAACAAAGCAATTGACATCGCCGAAAAAGAAGGCTGGAAAGGTATCGTTCTAGGAAATGATGCGCCTAACTTCTCTGCTGGGGCCAACTTAGCCATGATTCTAATGTTGGCTATCGAACAAGAATATGACGAACTTGATTTCGCAGTTCGCGCCTTCCAAAATACAACCATGCGTATCCGCTATTCTTCTATTCCTATTGTAGCTGCCCCACATGGGTTGACACTAGGTGGAGGATGCGAAATATGTTTACACTCCGACCGAGTAGTAGCAGCCGCCGAAACTTATGTTGGCTTAGTGGAAGTAGGTGCAGGTGTCTTACCAGCAGGTGGAGGTACCAAAGAATTTGCCCTTCGCGCTTCTGACGAATATTTTCAAGGAGATGTACAGTTACCAACGCTACAAAAATACTTGATGAATATTGCTACTGCCAAAGTAGCCACTTCTGCCAATGAAGCATTTAATCTTGGTATTTTCAGAAAAGGAGTCGATCAAATCAGTGTCAACAACAATCGTGCAATTGCTGATGCAAAAACAGCAGTATTAGAATTAGATGCAGCAGGCTATACCCAGCCTATTCCAAGAGAAGATATTACCGTACTCGGACGTACCGCACTAGGTACCATCTACTCGTTTATCAATGGCATGAAAGCCGCAGGTTATATTTCAGCACATGATGAGTTGATTGCTCAAAAGGTAGGCTATGTAATTTGTGGAGGAGACCTCTCTTACCAAACGAAAGTCTCTGAACAATATTTACTAGACCTAGAGCGAGAAGCTTTCATCCAGTTGCTTACAACCGAAAAATCAATGCTGCGTGTACAACACATCCTTACCAAAGGAAAGCCATTGAGAAACTAATTCCTAATTCATCCATTTAGTCACGTTTCAGCCTGATCCTGTCACCTGAAACTTGACTCCTTAAATCTAAATATCATGAATGCATATATAGTAGCTGGCTTCCGCACAGCTGTTGGTAAAGCAAAAAGAGGGGGCTTCCGATTCACACGCCCCGATGACCTCGCCGTAGATGTCATCAAACACCTTCTAAATAGTATTCCTGAAGTAGACCCTAGTCGCGTAGAAGATCTAATCGTAGGAAATGCCGTTCCTGAAGCAGAACAAGGCATGCAGATTGGTCGTCAAATTGCACTTCGCTCTCTACCACAAACCTCAGCAGGTGTCACTGTTAATCGGTACTGTGGCTCAGGAGTAGAAACGATTGCAATGGCAAGTGCCAAAATACATGCTGGTTTAGCCGATTGTATTATTGCAGGTGGAACAGAGTCCATGTCTTTGGTTCCAACTGTTGGATGGCGAACTGCTCTTAATTTTGAAGTGGCAAAGTCTGCTCCTACTTACTACTTCGGAATGGGTCAAACAGCAGAAGAGGTAGCTAAAGATTTCGGAATCACTCGCGAAATGCAAGATGAATTTGCCTACAATTCACAAATGAAAGCAGTAAAAGCAGTAAAAAGTGGCATCTTCCAAAAAAGTATTTGTCCTATTACTGTTAAGGAGGTGTATGTAGAAAATAACAAACGGAAAGAACGTGAATTCGTAGTAGAGTACGACGAAGGAATTCGCGCAGATACGAGCATCGCAGGTTTAGCTCGCCTACGCCCCGCTTTCGCTCCTAAAGGGACGGTTACTGCTGGAAACGCATCACAAACTTCTGATGGGGCTGCATTTGTAATGGTTTGCTCCGAAAGAATGGTCAAAGAACTAAATCTCAGCCCTATTGGTCGGATGGTTACTTGCACAACAGTTGGTGTAGACCCACGTATCATGGGAATCGGACCAGTTGCAGCCATTCCTAAAGCTCTCAAAATGGCAGGTAAGTCGCTCAACGATATCGATCTTATCGAACTCAATGAAGCTTTTGCCTCTCAATCTCTTGCTGTTATGAGAGAAGCCAAGCTCGATCCTTCCAAAGTTAATATCAATGGTGGAGCAATTGCATTAGGACACCCACTTGGTATGACAGGTACTAAACTCACCATCCAACTACTCGACGATCTCAAACGTACTAGTGGTAAATATGGAATGGTCACTGCTTGTATTGGTGGAGGACAAGGTATTGCAGCCGTTTATGAGAATCTAAATTAATTTAGAAATCTTATCCTTCTTATGTATTCGAAAGGGAAGCCATTGGGGCTTCCCTTTCTTTATTTATCCCCAACTTGACTATACGAATTTTATACTTATTTGGAACCTTATCTCTCTTTTCCCTGTTCCTTAGATTACAAATTGCACACAAACGACATTCATTAAATCATCTATTATGTTTAGGCAATAAACACTTCTATTGTGCAAGGTGGCATAAATTTAGTGTTCAACTCATGTATATTCTTTTCATTATTCAAAGCATTTTTTTATATTTATGCTTCGATCCAAATTTATTCCACCTGTTTCGGTAAATTTATCTTATGTCAGACCAACTGAACCATAACGAAGAAACTTCTACCAAAGAAGCTATCAGCCAAGAAGAAAAACTACGCATTTTCGAGCAAGAATTTCTTCCACACTCTGATGCACTTTATAACTTTGCCTATCACCTTGCCTATGATGAGGATAATGCTAAGGATTTAGTTCAAGAAACCTTCCTAAAAGCAGTTCGCTTCATTAGCTCTTACCAAGTAGGAACCAATGCAAAAGCTTGGTTATTCAAAATCCTCAAAAACGCCTTTATCAACGAATACCGTAAAAAGGCGAAAAAACCAACCAAAGTAGATTACGAAGAAATCGTAAGTTATCACGATTCTGACGATGGAAGCTATGTCAAAAACGTAGACCTTCGCCACGAAGTCTTTCAAGGAATGTTGGGAGATGAGGTATCTATTGCCCTCAACGCACTTCCTGTCGATTTTAAAACCGTAGTGCTACTTTGCGATATTGAAGGATTTACCTATGAGGAAATGGCAAAAATTGTAGACATTCCAATTGGTACAGTTCGTTCTCGCTTACACCGAGCGCGTAATATGCTGAAAGAGAGGCTAAGAACGTATGCCATGCACATGGGATATACTGACAAAAGAGAAAGTGACAAAACAAAAGAAGATTAGTCTAAATAAACGGTATAACAAGGGCTTAAACGTTTAAGCCCCTTTGTTATCAAACTTTAAAATACGAATATTATTAACCATTTAAATGCTGACACGATGAAAAATCCTATGAATAATTGTAATGAAAAAGCCAAAGATGGCACGATAGTCAGAACAGATTTAAATCCCTCGCTGGAGAATGAAAATTATAGTAGACGACCCTCTAATGGGTTTGAAGCTGGCAGAGAAATGAGTTTAAAAGAATTTTTATCTACTAAATTACCTAGAAAACATATCACACCAGAAATCATTAGCTCCATCCGCGAAAAAATTATCCAATCCGACCTTCAGTAGCTCCTTCCCTTACCTATTTATACCTATTCTACCAACATACTTTCACAAACCCACATTGGCAAACAAAGGAGCCATCTTTAACCATCACTTTCACCCATAAAAGAAATTCCACCAGAATTAATGCGCTCATTGATTTCCAAATTGATGCGCCAAGATTTTCGTACCCTCGCGCGCGCCATTTCTTATGTAGAAAATGAGATAGACGGTTATCAAGAGTTGCTAAAATCTATTACCATCCCCAACCAAATACCAGTTATTGGTATCACAGGTCCACCGGGAGCAGGAAAAAGTACGCTTACAAATGTACTTACCAGTCAATTACTTCAACAAAATGCCCAAATTGCTATCATAGCGGTTGATCCATCATCCCCTTTCAATTTGGGCGCGCTACTAGGTGATCGTATCCGTCTAAGTCAACACTACAATAATCCGAATGTCTATATCCGCTCACTTGCTACACGCGGTTCACTAGGTGGTTTATGCGATAAAATCATAGAAGTGGTAGACCTTGTGAAAGCAGCACAATTCGATTATATTTTTATCGAAACAGTAGGCGTAGGACAATCCGAAGTAGAGATTGCAGGCTTAGCTGACACAACTGTTGTGGTACTTGTTCCTGAAGCAGGCGACGAAATCCAAACTATGAAGGCGGGTCTCATGGAAATTGCCGATATTTTTGTCGTCAATAAAGCCGATCGAGAAGCAGCCAATCGTTTTGTCAAAAATCTACGCCTTCTTGTTCATGCCAAAGCCACCGATACGTGGCAAATCCCCGTCCTTAAAACCATTGCCACCCAACAAAATGGTATCGAACAGCTTATCCACCAAATTCATCAACACCAACAAATTAATCAATCCAAGCCTCGTCAGTTACAATTGCTTAGTCATCGTGCCTATCAACTCATCCAACGACACCGTATGCAAGATATTCAACTTAACAACCTACAAACACATATACACCAACAGCTCCAACAAGAAACAAACTTCAACCTCTACCAATTTCTTGATCAAAATTATTTCCAGTAGTCAACAATCCCCCACCCTTCTTGTTATAATACCTCGTTGGGCGTGTCCTTCCGTGTGTCTTTCGGAACTGGAGGATTCTCCTCCAGTTCCTCAAGCTCCACTTCAGGTCGGGCTATCCGCTTGTAGTTGCCTCCTAGAAAACAAGTTCGGCTAAAGTCCTAGCAGTGTCTTCCGCTGTCAGCCCTGCTAGTCCAAGCCTCACAATGTTTCTAGTTCAGCAAGCTACCGCTACTATCCCTCACGCAATAAACGTTTGAACGATTTACGATAAACGTCCGACGGAGTTGCCGCCAGCGTCATC
>JAHDCM010000127.1 GCA_020629895.1 Bacteroidota bacterium | reverse complement strand
GAGGCTTTTACTAGCAGGGCTGACGGAGGAAGACACTGCTAGTAATATAGCCGAACATACTTCCTACCAGCCAACTACAAGCGGATAGCCCGACGTATATCAACAAAGCGCAATAATCGTGAAACGGTTATTGCGCTTTGTTGATATACGGCACGCCCATAAAATATAAATTATCTCAAAATCTCCGCTGCCCGAATTCCTGTACGAATAGCCCCCTCTACCGTAGCAATATTCAAATAATCGCCTGCAAATACAATCGGTGCGCGCTGCACCTCTTGAAAAGCTGCCGCTTTAACAAATCGTCCCACTTTGTGTAAGGGGATCGCATTCGGACGTTTTGCCATAAAAATAGGATCAGCTAATGCTGGAAGATCAGGGCAGAATTGACGACCTAACTGCCATACTTTTTGATAACTCATTTCTTCGGCGAGATACAAAATAGCTTGACTGCCTTGATGACTCAAGTAAATACTTATCAATTCCTTATCTGCTGGAATGATGGCTGATTGAGGGTGTTTTTTGCGATGTAGAACAATCGCAGCTACATCGGGCGAAAAATTGCCGCAAGGGTAGAGGTAGGCAGGTATTTTTTTTACATCAGCGGCATTTACCATAAAAGTGGCATGTATATTCGATGCATATTGCTGCTCTCGGATAAATTGTCGTTGAAAATCGGTAACATGGCGGGGAGGAAGGAACTGAACAATGCGCCAAGCAGCATCCGCAGGGCAGGCAAGTACTACGGCATCAAATAAAAGCCGTTGATTATATTGTTCGAGGGTGATCGCTACTTTTTGCTGAGGGGTAATTTCAATATCTTCAATAGGTGCATTATAAAAGATTTGGATGTCTTTCAAAAGACTTTGACAGACTACATCCATGCCATTGGAAAAGGTGAAAAATTTGGCATCTGCGGCACGCGATTGAAGGGCGGTTACCATTGCCGATGAAACTTGCTCACAAGAGAAATACCAAAAAGGCTCTACACCTGGCCGAATGCAGTATTGGTATATTTTCTCGTTCATAAATTTACGACTATACTCCGCAATAGAGTATTTGTCATGTTGAGCCAGTTTTTCGATGTCGGCAAGGTCGTAGTGTTGACGATTGAGGGTGAGATGGGCTGTATGCCGCATCATTTTGAATTTGTCGAACATATTTAGGAAGGGAAGCCGCCAAAAAGAGGCGATTGAGCCAAAGCGATAGTTGGCTACTTGTTGGGCAGCGACTAGTTGTACACTGCGTTCAAGCGGAATGACATTGCGGTCTAATCCTAGCTTTTCGATATAGGCTTGTAAGGTTGGGTAAAAGTTGGTAAAGAATCCGGCACCTGTATCATATTGAATGGTATCACTACGATAGGTCTGAGTGCGTCCTCCTAATACCGCATCTTTTTCAAAAACAATGACTTCTTTTCCTTGTTTTTTTAGTTCGTAGGCAGCAGTCGCTCCTGCCGGGCCTGCACCAATAATGGCAACTTGCATGGTTAAAATAGGGACTTGGGGTGAATGTGAGAAAGGGATTTATGCTAAGTTATTCTTGTTGAATGACTTTTCCTGATGTGTTAAGATACATTTTTCGGTTAAAATTTCGAAAATGTGGCGTAGGAAAAGAGCGATATTCATCGAAAGTAGGGGGAATAAGAAGCTTACCCGCTTTATTTTGTAGGCCAAAACGCCCTTCTTTTTCTAGTACCTGTAAATGCTTGGCTATTTTAAAGTTAGCCCCTTTAATGAGTATTTGGTTGCCCTTGCTTTTTTTCCAGCGATAAGTGTCAGGTACATTGGCTTCTAAAATTTCATTTTGAATATTAATGACGTGATACCTTGCTTGTTGATAGACCAAAAAGCTATCGACGCCAAAGGACATAATATGATCGTATTGAGGTGTAATGACCTGCTCTCCTTGTGCATTAATGATCCCAAACTGGTTACTTTCTCGATCTCGATAAATAAGGTGTTTTTGATCTGTTATTTTGATAAAGCTATCATGAAATGTAGTGGGTAAAATCGTATCTCCCTGATGATTTAAAATGCCTATGGTACTTCCGTTTTCTCGAATAAATAAATAATGCTCATTGATACGGGTAATGCGTCGATAATGGGCGGGTTCTAGAAGTATCTGACCTGTTGTATCCATCAAACCATGCATATTTTTTTTGCGGATCAATAAGAGGTCGGATGTCAACCGTTCTATTTCTTGTACTGGAAAATGCGCATAGTCGCCTGTTGTAAGGTCAAAGAGGTGTACATTGGCAGTTAAGATATAGGAGCCAATGGGGCGCAAACTTACGATTTGGCTACTTATTTTTTGAGGTTTTCGGTATTCGTGTTTCAGCACTAGCTCCCCCTTTTTGTTTGCAATGCCCCAAGCTCCTTCTTTATTACTAACAGCAAAGTAATTCGCATTTAGTTTGATGGCTTGGCTAAAACGATCATTGAAAAAGAAGCTTTCTTGAAAAATGGCAGGAGTAATAGCGGGGTGATGGGGGGAGGTAATGATTGCTCCCTTTAGATCCAGTAAGACCTTTTTACCCCTCTGAAAGGCAAGCGCGTATCCGTTCCCTTTGAAAAGAGAAACACTATCATAAAGACAAGGAATCACTTGTTTGCCACTTGCATCTATATAGCCCCATTTTCCCGATTTTTGTACAGGAGAGAAATGAAAAGAGGAATCGGCAATTCTAATCTGGTCATACTGAGCAGTACAAAGAATCTGATATTTTGAATTGGTTTTATCAAAAGAAAAAATACCCCATTGATTGTCTTTTTGATAATGATGAATAAGCGGAGACGCGTATCTTAATTGTTGATATTCAAAAGGAAGCAAGACCTGCTCAAGGGTATCTATGATGCCATAGAACGCCTCTTTTTGTGCCAAAATATGATGGTTTTTTAAAGTAGGAATCTCTCCATTGGGAGACTTGCTTAGTTGAATCGCCCACGTTTTGAGTTGGTCGTATTGAGGTGGAATGATCATTTCGCCACTAAGCGTAATTGCTCCTTGTTTGCCTGCCTCATTTTGTACAAGGGCATAATTTAGTAGGTTGAGAGGGTTATTACTGATATAGGGGAAACCTGTGGTTTGTATAAGAGGAAATTTAGCAGGTACTAGCACCTTGCCCGTAGCAGGGTCGAAAATACCCGCTAAACCTGCGTGTTCGAATACATAAAGCCCCTCTTGTCGGTTGTATTGTAAAGGGCGAATTTTATAGCTTGTAAAAGTAGGTATTCCTGTTTCTAAATCAAAAAATTGCAGTTCGTCGGGTAATGTAATAGCTATGGTATCTCCCTTCTCAAATTCGAGTAAGGAGCGATGTTGAGCAAGCAATGGAACAACTTCTTGAAGTTGTTCATCCAGTAAGCCCCATAATAGATGTTTACTAACAATAAATGTACGATCATCGTATTGCCAATCAATATAACTGTATTGGAGAGGCGTGATGAATTCTTGTTGACTATTGATGAAACCCATGAGGTTGTTCTGTTTCACCATAAACGTATCGGAAAAAAAAGGTTGTATTTTTTGATAAATAGCAGGTATAATTTCCTGTCCCAGACTATCTAATAAACCCGCTTTTTTATTTTGATAGAAGGGGTAATGATAGCGATGAAAATCAATCTGATCATATTGAAAAGGAGTGAGTTGCTTGCCTGCTTCAAAGAAGCCCCATTTGCCTGTTTGGTTTTGAATCGCAAAGCGATTATTTTGTAAATTCTTAATCTCTTTGTATTGTTCATTAGGTGGAATAAGTAGGCTATCTCTAGTTGCATAGGCAAGCTGGTGGTTAATCTTGATTTTTCCCAATGATGAAGGTGTTCGACTGCAATCGTCGTCTAGTTTTTGGAGGGAGGTGATAAGTGTCCCTTGTGCTTTATGGGCTAAACACCAAGATTCTTTTGTTGTTCCTTCCGCTTTTACAATCACAATATTGCCGCGTGTTCTTCCATTGATGCCAATGTATTTATACTGTGGCAGGATTAACGTATCGCCCTGTTGATTAATCATGCCCCATTTTTTCGATTCATTCCTGAAGGTAGCGAGTTGTTCATAAGGACTAATCCAGTCATAAAGGGGAGCGTAAATAAGCTGTCCTTGTGCATTGACATAGCCCCTTTTTTCTCCTTTGATAGGGTAAATACGAAAATCGGAAGCCAAGCTTATTCTATCAAATTGAGGAGCGCATATCCATGCTTGATTTTGAAGTTGAAGTGTACCCCATACTAGTTTTCCTTGTGTGTTTTTTTGGGCAGCGAAAATAATCGTATGTTGGTCAATCTCTTCCTTAAATAGCAATAGTTGACTATCTATGGAGTCGTATTGAGCAGGGAGGATGACTTGTAATTGCCTATCTAATAAACCCCATTTTCCCGCCTCTTTAAATTGGTAGTGCGGATAGTCATAATCGTTAAACTCATAAGTAAGGGTGATAGGGCTTTCACAAGGAATAACTACCTCATAAGTTAGGGCCGATAATAGATCGGTATTGGGTTGTGCTTTTAGAACAGAAAAGAGGGTTAAGAAACACAAAGTAAAGACTAACTGGTATAATTGCATGTTGTGATATTTTTATCTTCGTTGTATCTTTCCACAAATTATAATCCAAATGAAACCAGCAACCTACGAAGACAAAGAAAGAGTAGTAGATATATTAACGACTTCCTTTCATGCCAATCCACATGTAAATTGGGTCATTAAACAAGAGGAAGCCACGAGAGAACAACGTAGAAGGGCAGTGATGAATTTTGGTTTTGAATCAGAATTTTATCACAATAATATTTACCTTACTGATGATCGGAATGGAGCTGCTATCTGGTCGCGTCCGCGAAAAAACAGGAAAGGTTTGCGCTATCTATGGTTGGAGCTACAAATGGCTTGGCAAGCATTGGGAATGGGAGATATTTGGCGTAACCTAAAAGTCTCCACTTATATTGACCGACAACACCCCCAAACGGATTTTATGTATTTGTGGATGATTGGAGTATATGAAGGACATCAAGGGAAAGGGCTAAGTAGTGAATTGATGAATCCGATGTTAAAGGCTTGTGAGAAAACTGATTTGCCCGTATATTTAGAAACGGATGTAAAAGCCAATGTCGCGTTATATGAACACAAGGGCTTTGAAACTTATCAAGAATATTATTTGAATGGAGATGGCCCATTGATTTGGCTGATGCGTAAGGGATAGTAGCGGTAGCTTGCTGAAGTAGACAGGTCGTGAGGCACGACTAGCAGGGCTGACGAAGGAAGACACTGCTAGGCGTAGTTGCCGAACCCCTGCTCTACAAGGCAACTACAAGCGGATAGCCCGACCCCATTTTTTCTTTTTTCGCCTATCGTTCCTGCGTGGACGTAGGAACGGGCGAAAAAAGAAAAAATGGGGATACGCCCAAAATAATAAACGACATGTTAGATGCCAACACGTCGTTTTATGGGTTATTAGGTGTCCAAATATAAAAAGTTGAGTGCGTAATTTTATTTAAATGGACTCGAAGAAAAAATGAACTATGAATATCAGAATTACTTATTTTTGTTCACTTACAAATACATAAGCAGGAGGTAAGTTGAAGAGCGTAAACCGCGTGTCTATATCCTCAAAAAGATGCTTAAATTTGTTTTTTGTATTACTTTTATACGACAGTTGGGTAAATACGCCCCCTTTTTTGAGTCGTTTTTTTATCATACGTAGCACGCGTTCGTTAAGGTCATCGGGAAGCCAAACAAGTGGCAAGGCACAAACGACCGCATCTACTTGCTCAACACCCAATTTGTCGAGCCATTGTTCCAAGTTTTCTGCCGATTCATTGACCAGTACCAAGCGGTCGTCCCCAAATTCGCGAATCATATTGCAAAACTCCTCATTAATTTCAAAGGAAAGCAATTGGGCATCGGGGCGCATTTTTTCAAGAATGCCTTTCGTAATGCAGCCATTTCCTGCACCTAATTCGACAATAAATTTAGCGTTGTTAAAATCAACCGCTTCGATCATCTTATCTACTAAAAATTTAGAGCTAAAGGTGACCGTTCCTACCGTTTTTATATTTTTGGCAGCTTCGATAAAAGCTTTTATATTGTTGTTCATGGTTCCAAAGTAAAATAAAAGAATAGGCTCTTAAAAAATTAGTCTGCGGATGTAGTTTTTCAATCTGCGAATTGATACCCCCAAAAAAAGTGGCACAGATTTTACCTACTATTTATGATGCTAATCCCTTCAAAATATCTTTTACTAATCATAGTACTAGTAACTTTTATGTTGCCAAGTATTCCTGCTGTTGCACAGGTCGTTATCAATGAAGTGTGTCAGAGAAATGGGAATGTTTTGATGGACAAGGACGGAGACTACGAAGATTGGATCGAACTGTATAACGCAGGCAAAGACACCATCAATTTGAAGAATTATAGCCTAGCAGATCGGAAAGATCGGCTTCGTAAGTGGCGATTTCCAGAAGTCTTATTGCCACCCAATGCCTATTTGATTGTCTTTGCATCAGGAAAAAACAAAACAACCTATTTTGACCATTGGGATTTAGTGATTCAAGAACCTGATCGCTGGAAATATCAATTGGAAAGTCCACAATTAGCCCCCCATTGGATGAAACGCGACTTTGATGATTCAGCTTGGCAAGTAGGGGAAAGCGGTTTCGGATATGGAGATGAGGATGACCGAACAGAAATAAGGGTTAAACGCTCCCTATGTCTGCGAAAACAGTTTCAAGTAATTAATAAGGAAGCCATTGCTCAAGTAGCCTTGCATTTGGATTATGATGATGCTTTTGTGGCTTGGTTAAATGGAGTAGAAGTCGCGCGTGCTAATATCGGTTTGGCAGGAAAAAAGGTCGAAAAAAACGAATGGCCTTATAGTTTTGTAGAAGCCTCCATTTACCGTAATATAGACCCGCCAGATCATTTTATAATTCCTGCTCATGTATTGGAAAATGGAACCAATACCCTAGCCATCCAAGTATTTAATTCCGACCTTATTTCTTCTGATTTAAGTGCGCGTCCCTTTTTATCATTTGCTCAAAAAACACCCCAACAAGTTGCTAAAGCTCCTCAACCTGCTTGGTATGATTTAGAGAAAAACTATTTACATACCGATTTTAAACTAAAGGCAGGGGATACCATATATCTACTGAATCAAAATCGAAAACTAACCGATTACTTTATTCTACAAGCTACTGCCCTCAATCATTCACAAGGGCGTTTTCCAGATGGCGTAAAACCCGATCCGAAATTATTTGCGCAAGCGACTCCAGGAAAAGCAAATAAAACAGTACCCGCATTTTCTAATTATACCGACACCGTATTTAGCACCCTGCCTTCGGGCAGCTATGCCAGCGCGCAGCCCCTACGTTTATACACCAAACAGCAAGCTACTGGTACCAACATTCATTATACCACCGACGGGAGTCTTCCAACGACACAAGCTACCCTTTACAAAGATGAATTGTTGGTTGATAAAACCACGGTAATTCGTGCCCAAGCTTTCCGTGAAGGAGTATTGGCAGGAGAGATGTTTGAAGGAAGTTATTTTATTGGTAAAAAACATCAACTGCCAGTCGTATCACTAGTAACAGACCCACGTAATTTGTGGGATGAGGAGACAGGTATTTATGTGATGGGAAACAAAGCCGATTCTGTACATCCTTATTATGGAGCCAATTTTTGGGAAGAATGGGAAATGCCAACTCAGTTTACCTATATTGATACCAAAGGCATTGCACGAGTCAACCAGCAAGTAGGAATCAAAATTCATGGAGGAGGTTCTCGCAGTCAAGCCATGAAAAGTTTGCGAGTTATTGCGCGTAGTAAATACGGTAAAAACCGCCTAGCATATCCCTTTTTTCAACAACATAAACGACAACGTTACAAGCAACTCATTTTGCGAAATTCAGGGCAAGGGTGCAACGACGATCACCTACGCGATGGCTTTTTACATCGCTTATTGCGCAATGCTACTTACTTAGATACACAAGGCTATGAACCTTGTGTGGTGTATATCAATGGGAAGTATTGGGGCATTCACAATATGCGCGAAAAAATCAATGAATACACCATTGCGGCACATCATCAAGTCAAGCGATCAAAGGTGCAATTGCTAGGAGGAGCAGGTGATATTGAGATCGCAGGAAATAGTGCGAGTTACGATTCTTTGCGTTATGTCTTATTCAACCAAGATTGGCAAACCGACCCCGCACTTCGAAAAGAGGTGCTAGAAAAAATAGATATTCATAGCTGTTTAGATTACTTTATTATCAATAATTATACAGCCAATAGAGATTGGCGCAGAGATGGGAATGTAAAGTTTTGGCAAGGGCCATCCCCTAAAAATAAGTGGCGGTATTTTTTAGTAGATGGTGATATTAGCTTAGGTTTTAATGCCCTTCCCGATACCAACATCCTTTCGAGTATCTTAAATGATGATTATTACCAGTTCAAAATGCTACAACTCCTACTTAGCGATCCTAGTATCGAACAGCGATTTATTAATCGTACTGCCGACTTATTAAATACAGTGTTACATCCCGATCATATTCGCAAAGAACTCTATCTTTTACGCGATTATTTAGATACCGAAATGCCGCGTCATAAAGAACGATGGGAGACAAGATATGACATTTGGAAATCCTATTTCATCGAACGATCTATTTTAGGTTTTACCGATAAACGCGCCGATTTTGTACGGCTACACCTAGAGCAAGCATTTGATTGTGGTTGGGATGTACCGATCCAAATAGAGACCAATGTAACCGATGCAGGAACAGTGCGAGTCAATACCATTATACTTGATCAGTTTCCGTGGCAAGGCTATTATTTTAACCAAACTCCTATTAAATTGACTGCTATACCTCAATCAGGATATGTATTTTCACATTGGGAAATTGATGGAGAAAAACGACCAGGAACTTCTATAGAACTAATGCCCAAGCGTGATTTAGCTTGTAAAGCTGTATTTAGGCAGTAAATTCATTCAGCCATCACCCCCATCATCCAATCATCAAATACTTTGGGCGTGCCGTGTATAAAAAAAGCGCAATCACCATTACA
>JAHDCM010000126.1:1975-9074 GCA_020629895.1 Bacteroidota bacterium | reverse complement strand
GCTGCCAAACAAGAAGACCCCGATGCACAATACCAACTCGGAATGCTGTACTACAATGGAGATAGCACCAGCCAAAACTATCAAACTGCTTCCGAATGGTTACTGAAAGCGGCGGCTCAAGCCAATGCTGATGCCCAATACCAACTAGGAGTTATGTTCAATTATGGGGAAGGGCAACAAAGAGATTTCCGCCAAGCATTTGAATACTACAAAAAAGCCGCTGAAAAAAAACATCCAGCAGCCTTACATCGTTTAGGAATTCTTTATCGAGATGGTGATGGGGTAGGACTTGATTATAAACAAGCATTTGACTACTTTTCACAAGCTGCACAACAAGGTTTTGTCGCTGCACTTACCAAACTAGGTGAAATGTACGAATTTGGAAGAGGCCCAGATCAAAATTTTGTTAAAGCAGCCGAAATGTATGAACAAGCAGCGACACAAGGAGAGAGTGAAGGACAATATCGCCTAGCCCAATTATACGATCAAGGTTTAGGAGTGGAATACAACCGAGAAGAAGCCCAACGATGGTATAAAGAAGCCGCGAAAAACGGACATCAAGACGCCAAATATTTCGTCATTCCATAATCCAATTAACATGAACCCACAAACAGGAAAATACATCATCTTGGCAGGCATCGCACTCGTGGTCATCGGTATTCTGGTCTACTTTTTTTATGATAAATTAAGTTGGTTCGGCAATCTTCCTGGCGACATTCGCGTAGAGGGAGAAAATTCTCGCTTCTATTTTCCTATCACCACCATGATTATTCTCAGCATTCTATTATCCGTTTTGCTTAATCTAGTCCGAAGGTTTTTCTAATAAATAAAGCCATCCCTCATTCCTTCAATCCATCCCTCTGGGCGTGCCGGGTATAAAAAAAGCGCAA
The DNA here is from genome assembly GCA_020629895.1 of Bacteroidota bacterium. Lineage (GTDB taxonomy): Bacteria > Bacteroidota > Bacteroidia > Chitinophagales > UBA2359 > JAHDHP01. The sequence goes on along the minus strand of JAHDCM010000126.1, from coordinate 8,184 downwards.
CCTTTTACCACTTGCTCCTACCAGCGTCCTCGCTGGCAGTCACAAGCAGCAAAACGCTGCGCTTTTTTTATACCCGTCGGGCTATTCGTTTGTAGTTGGCTCACATCCACCTATTCGCCTAAATTTGCTGGCAGTGTCTTCCTTGCGTCAGCCCTGCCAGCAAAAGGCGCATAACGGTGGCTGTTTCGCCAAGCTACCACTACTATCCCTCACGCATATACTTACTTCACAATAATCAATTTCTCAGTCATTCGCTCCCCTCCAGTAATGAAATGTATAAAGTACACACCAGTAGTTAGCTCACTAGTATCAAACTGAACGGTTTCCGACTTAGATTCTAAATCTAGCGTTCTAACCTGCAACAATCTTCCACTCATATCCATAATACTTAATTCGCCTTCTCCTGCTTCTTCAAGTTGAATCGCTACATTTGCAATATTATTAGCTGGATTAGGATAAACCTTGATGGCATTACTTACATCAAGACCTGATCGAGTATTAGTCGTATTTGGAGCAGTAACCATACTGTTAACGGCTTCAAAAGAATTGTGAGAAACAACAGCTAATGAGCTTGATTCCTCATCTGCTATTGTTCTTGCATTAGAACAACCAGTCAATACTACATCATCAATATAAATACGGTCATTATTAACAGACGCATCACATTGGAAACGGAACTTGGTAGAAGAGGTAAACCCGCCAGTAATTACAATAGATTCATTGTAATTGGTATCATTGTTAAAGTCCGTATCTCTAGTCCATGTCGTCAATGTTACCCAGTTTGCACCACCATCAACAGAACCTAATAACCAGAAATCTTCATTGGTATCCATACCCACAGGGCGGTAGTGGAAATCAATGGTCACTTCTGTAAAACCATTTAGGTTTAAGTTGTCAGTAGTCATGGCAGAACCTACGCCCGAATTATCTCTAATGCGGATGGTATAATTTCCAGAGCTTGCATAGCTAGAATAGTTATTTCTATAACAATCAGAACCACCATCATTCCAGATACCCCAACCACTTTCAAAATCTTCAGAGTCAATGGTTACACAACCATTTCCACCGCCACCGCCAGTATTACAAGGGTCACAAGGGCCACCACAGTCAACACCTGTCTCTCCTTGATTTTGGATGCCATCATTACACGTTGCGCAAGCAGTACAAGGGCCACCACAGTCAACACCTGTCTCTCCTTGATTTTGGATGCCATCATTACACGTTGCGCAAGCAGTACAAGGACCGCCACAGTCAACACCAGCTTCTCCTTGATTTTGGATACCATCGTTACAAGTAGGAGTTGGGCCTCCACCACCACCTAAGCAGAAGTTAGTTGTTTCTGATGAGGTAAAAGAACTTCCAGAAGCCAAAGTAGAACCACCACCAGTTACACTATAAGAACCATTGCCATAGCTACAACAAATACCATCACCATAAGCATCAGTTATTGTAAAGTCATAACAACCATCAGGTAAACATTCAGTAATAGTAATCGTACTTCCATCCGCTTGGTTGCCATAAGTGCCACCAGAAGCAACGGTTGCTCCATTGCTATTCGTGATATTCCAGCTTGTTTCTTCAGGATAATTATCAAAAGTAATAGAAATAGAGATTTCAGTGTCGGTACATGCAGTACCGCCACCGCCTCCACCGCCGCCAGAACTACCGCAGCCATTGGAGTTGAGTAAAGATGCTCTAAAACCACCTGTATCAAATAATGCACGCATTCTTGCTTTTTGGCCACTAGTAAACAGGTTCATACAAGCATCATCAGAATAATCCATGTAATTTTGTACCATATCCGTAGAGCTACAAGAAACATGACCAAGCGCACAGCCGTAATTAGCTCCATCAGAAGAAGGCGTATCAGATACATAATCATCAGCATTACAGTTGCCATCTCCCCAAATGTGACGAAGGTTTAACCAGTGACCTACTTCGTGAGTGGTAGTACGACCTCCATCAAAAGGAGAAGATACATAACCAGTAGTACCAAAGTATTGTGGACTCATTACCACCCCATCAGTAGCAGCACTACCAGAGCCTGGAAATTGAGCATAACCCAAAATACCTCCACCAATATTACAAACCCACATGTTGAGATAGTCTCCCGTAGACCAAGCATCAACCCCGCCTTGACTAGCGTATTTCATCGCATCATTCGTACCCCATTCGCTTTTACTAGAGTAGGTTCTAGTAATACCCGTTGTAGCATTGCCACTAGGGTCTACTGTTGCTAAACAAAACTCAATTTCTACATCTGCCGCTTGCGACCAAGTATTGTCAGCATCAGCATTAGTGCGTCGATAGTCATCATTCAAAACTTGAAGTTGACTCATGATCTGAGCTTCACTAATGTTTTGTTGAGATGTTCTATAAATAACATGTACAACAACAGGAATAGTAATAATACCATTGGCTTTCGAAAGATCAGAAGCTGATTTTTTAATCATTCGTTGAGTATGTTCCTCAATTTCTTCCATTTGAGACTGAAATTGTTGATTCTGCTGGAGGTTTTTTTCCAAAACTTCCATTGAGGCGCAGTTTCGCTGCTGTGCTTGTATGTTCAGCCCAATGAACATGATACAGCACAGCCATGCAATAGTTTTTTTGTTAAGAAAAATCATTCTAAAAGTGTGTAATTAATAAATTAAAAAAATGAAACAGAGGTGTCTCATGAAACGAAGATGTTTACTCAAATAGGAATGTTAAATGAAACAGAGGTGTCTCATGAAACGAAGGTGTTTACTCAAATAGGAATGTCAGTTGAAACGAGGTGTCTCAGAAAACGAAGGTGTTTACTCAAATAGGAATGTCAGTTGAAACGAGGTGTCTCAGAAAACGAAGGTGTTTGCGCAAATAGGAACACTAGTTGAACTAAAATGTTTTAAAAAGAATGAAAATTGATAGGTTTGATATATTTTTTTGTTAGTTAGTGGTGAATGTATCTGGAAAGTATATACATATTGTTAAAAAATATGACTTTCTAGGGCTAGTAGAAGCATATATTGGGAAAGTGATGACAAAAGTAAATAATATTTTACAATAAAAAAAGAAAAGACATTAGTTTTTTTAAGCATGTTGTTTTGTCTTGTTTGTAATTATTTTTAATTTAATATTTTTTGTAATAAGTTTTTCGTTATACCTTTTTAAATATCCACAAATCCTGTTCTGGCTTACCTTGTACGACTTTTCCTGGAATAAATGCCACCACTTCCGCAAAAGGAGCCACTAAAGCCTGCATAAAGGAGGGTGGTTGAAAAGCCGAATATACCCGATGTCCTTCTTTTACATTTCCACGTACTACCAATTCTCCTTTTTGATATTGTTGTTGTTCTGTTTCAATCATTTTCTCTAAAAAAACATCGCCCTGTGTAGTCAACAATAAAATGCCACCAACTTTTAGAATACGCATTAGTTCGGCCAGCCAATCATAATGCAATGGTTTGGAAAGATGTGTGAAAATAGATAACCCGTATGCAATGTTAAAAAAGTCGTTTTGATAGTAGAGTGGGGGAGTGAGCGCGTTATTGGAGAAGTGAATTCCAGGTAAATATTCCTTGCACCAATGGATAGTGTCGGTATTATAATCGGTGGCATAAATGTTGGCTTGACGATTGGTAAGTTCGGGTAAGTGGCGCACAATGCGTGCTGGCCCACAGCCCCAATCCAAAATGTTCGCACCCTCTATTTTTTGGTGTGCTTTAAATAATTGAAGTAGCCAACGAGCAGTGGCACGACCTCCTTCATAATATTTGCGATAGTGTAACTGAAAGGATTCATACATCAAATAATCAGGAGGAAGTACTATTTCTGGATTTTCTTGTTGAAATTTTTGATTTGCTGTATGATTTTTGAACCACTGTAAGCGAAACCGTATATTATCTCCTAGATGTAGTAACTTGGCCCGGCGTAAAAATTGACTAATTTGTGCTTTGTTCATGGAGTTGTTTTTTCTTCAAATCGTACAAAAGTAAGAAACTCTGTTAGAATATCATTTTCTCGTTAAAATCTGTTAAGTGTGCATCTTATTCACAGACGCTTGCGTTTAGTGATGAGTGGTATGACGAACTTAAATTATCTTTAGTATATTTGTGCGATTTTACGTAAATCGTTAAATGATCATTCGAATAGAAATAACCATGAGTGAAACGAAACAATTGCCGGATAATGAAAAGCCCAAAAGTCGGCGGCTGGAACGAGAAAAGAAAAAAAAGAAAAAGAAACCGAAGTCTGCTATCCGAGAGTGGATTGATGCGCTGATTTTTGCAGTCATTGCGGCAACCATTATTCGAACCTTTTTTATTGAGGCATATACAATTCCTACCTCTTCAATGGAAAAGTCATTATTAGTGGGAGACTATTTGTTTGTAAGTAAAATGAATTATGGCCCGCGTGTTCCTATGACACCACTTTCTTTCCCTTTTGCACATCATACCATGCCTTTTACAAGCGGTTCAAAATCGTATTCGGAGTTGATAAAATTGCCGTATATGCGATTACCAGGTTTCCAAAGCATTAAACGGAACGATGTGGTAGTATTCAACTACCCAATGGAGGATTTTCGACCAGTAGATAAGCGAGAAAACTATATTAAACGTTGTGTCGGTGTGCCTGGCGATTCGCTTGAAATAAAGGATATGCAGTTGCATGTAAATGGTGAGGTAGGAGATAATCCAGAGCTAATGCAATACAATCATTTTGTCCAAACAAATGGGCAAGTGTTGAGCCGTCGAACCCTTAAAAAGTTGGATATTACCGAAGGAGAAGCAGTACACGCAAATAATCATTATCGTTATCCACTGACGGATAAAACACTAGAAAAAGTGAAACAGTTGGAGGTCGTGACGAATGTATTTACCGAAAAACAAGATAAGGGAAAACGAGATAATTCAGTATTCCCTAATAACCATAATCTCGATACAAGCCACCAAGTATTAAAAGTACGCGACTTAGGTACTTACGATTGGAATATTGATAATTATGGGCCAATTGTAGTACCCAAAGAAGGAACGACGGTGGCTTTAACAAAAGAAAACTTAGCTCTATATAAACGATTAATTCAAATTTATGAGGGTAATGACTTAAAGGTAGAAGGAGATAATATTTTGATTAATGGACAGGCAGCAACGGAATATACCTTTAAAATGAATTATTATTTTATGATGGGAGATAACCGCCATCGCTCTTCTGATTCTCGCTTCTGGGGCTTTGTACCTGAAGATCATATTGTTGGAAAAGCGGTGTTTATTTGGTTGTCAGTGCAAAATGACTCCCGTCGTAAAAATGATCGTCGTGGATTTTTTGCGAAGTTGTTGAGTGGCGACTTGGATATAAGATGGCGCAGGATTTTTAAGTTTGTACATTAACAAAACAAGGCTAAAGAGATCCTCATTCCTTGATCTTTTTAGCCGTTTTTTTGTTACACCTACATGGAAATATTAAACATCAACTCCCTTACTAGAACCTACAATAGTGGCGGACGTTCCCTGACAGTTTTAGAAAATGTAAGCTTTCAGGTACAAGAAGGAGATAGCCTCTCTATTGTCGGACCATCAGGTAGTGGAAAAACAACCTTATTAGGCTTATGTGCTGGATTAGATAAAGCAAGTTCAGGGACTGTCACCCTTGCAGGACATGAAATTAGTCAGCTCTCCGAAAATGAACGAGCAGCCGTACGGAATCAATACGTCGGCTTTATTTTTCAAAACTTCCAACTCATCCCAACGCTCACCGCCCTCGAAAATGTAATGGTTCCCCTCGAACTACGTGGCGAAAAAAACATCCGCAAACATTCCCTTCATTTACTAGACCGAGTAGGGCTAAAAGACCGTCACCATCACTATCCCACACAGCTATCAGGAGGAGAGCAACAACGCATAGCCATTGCTAGAGCATTCTCCAACAATCCCCGCATACTTTTTGCAGATGAACCAACGGGTAATCTGGACGAAGAAACCAGTGCCTCTATCGAAGCCTTATTGTTCGAATGGAACCGAGAAGCAGGCACCACATTGATAATGGTGACGCACGACCTGGATTTAGCCAATAAAACCCAACGCATTATCCGCCTCAAAGGAGGGAAGTTAGTCAACTAATAGGTATCTCCGAAAGGGGGGGCATCAATAATCTAGGATAATCCTCTAGTCCATCACCCCAAAGGGGTTTTATCAATAATCTAGGATAACATCCTAGTAAAACAACAATCC
>JAHDCM010000126.1:0-1875 GCA_020629895.1 Bacteroidota bacterium | reverse complement strand
CCCCAAAGGGGTTTTATCAATAATCTAGGATAACATCCTAGTAAAACAACAATCCATGAACGTTCTCGTCATCAATTGCGGCAGTTCTTCCATCAAAGCAGAAGTGATCAACACACAAGGAGAACGCCTACATACCTTAACGGTTTCACGTATCCAAGAAGCCGATCCCTTTATTCAACTCAACGAAGCCATTCTATCCGATAAATGTACCACATCAGGCTATGAAGAAGTACTGAGCTTTGCCCTACATTGCCTTGTGGACGTACTCGCAGATACACCACTCATTGGAGTCGGACATCGGGTGGTACACGGAGGTGAATTTTTCAAAGAAGCAGTACTAATTGATGAGCAAGTAGAGGCAACTATTGAGTCCTTGAGTGCCTTAGCACCCCTACACAATCCCATCAATTTACAAGGCATTCGAATTGCCAAACAGCATTTTGCCACCGTTCCACATCTGGCGGTATTTGACACTGCTTTCCATCAAACCCTTCCCAAACGCGCCAAGCATTACGCGATTCAGAAAGAAATCGCCGATAAACACAGCATTCAACGCTATGGCTTTCATGGAACCAGTCATGCCTATGTCGCCGAAGAAGCCGCTAAGTTTCTAAAAACAGATATTCGTCAATTACGCCTCATTACCTGCCACTTAGGCAACGGATGTAGCATTGCAGCCATTGAATATGGTCGATCTATCGAAACCTCAATGGGTATGACACCGCTCGAAGGCCTAGTGATGGGAACCCGTAGCGGAGACATAGATGCAGGAGCTTTAATTTTCCTCGCGCAACAAGAAGGCATGAGCCTAGAAGAACTAGATACCTTTCTCAACAAAGAAAGTGGTTTATTAGGGCTTTCGGGAGCCTCCAATGATATGCGCGATATTATTGAGCGTGCTGCCAGAGGCGATGAGCGTTGTCGATTAGCCTTACATGTATTCAACCATCGGATAAAAAAATATATTGGAGCCTATACCGCAGTAATGGGTGGAGTAGATGCCATTATTTTTACAGGCGGAATAGGAGAAAATAGTGCCGTAATACGTCACAATATTACCCAAAGTTTCGGGTATATCGGAGCCATCCTCGATGAAGATGATAACCGTAATATTCAACTTAGTCGCAATCACCGCGTTGCCTCTTTTGCGATGAATCATAGCCGTGTACAGTTACTAGCTGTCAAAACCGATGAACAGTTTTCGATTGCCAAGCAAACCGTACAATTAGTAGGAGTAGATAATGCCATTAACCCCGTTCCTGAAATACCAATTGCGATTTCGGCGCGTCACATACATCTTACACAAGAAAAAGTAGAAGAGCTATTTGGGCTAGGCTATGAGTTAACTGTCAAAAAGTGGTTATCACAACCTGGTCAGTTTGCCGCCAATGAAACCGTTACTTTAGTGGGACCTAAAAACAAAATTGAACGTGTTCGCATTCTCGGGCCGACTCGTTCACTGAATCAAATCGAAATTTCTCGTACCGATGAGTTTGTGCTAGGGATTGATGCCCCCATTCGGGCATCTGGAAATGTGAAAAATACACCAGGAGTTACCCTTGTTGGCCCCAAAGGTACCGTCAAATTAGAGGAAGGCGTGATTTGTGCGTTACGCCATATCCACATGACACCCAAAGATGCCGAAATTTTTGGGGTAAAGGACAAGGATATTGTAGAGGTGGAGGTGCGTAATAGTGGGCGTAGTCTCATTTTTGGTGATGTGCTTATTCGAGTGTCGCCTAAGTATAAACTCGAAATGCATATTGATACTGATGAGGGGAATGCGGCTGAGATTTCACGGGGAGCAGTGGGAGCTTTAGTAAATACAGAAGGGAAGGCAGTATTGCGGAAAAAGAATTTGATGTTGGAGGAAGT
>JAHDCM010000125.1 GCA_020629895.1 Bacteroidota bacterium | reverse complement strand
GTTTACCTGCGTAAGGGATAGAGGCGGAATGGGGCGTGAGGAGGTGGCTAGTGAAGTAGGGAGTGCCGCAGGCTGAGCGGTGTGAGCGAAGACAAGGGACGACCATACTGAACAGCTACCGAGTAGCCACATTATGAGCCGAAAGCCCGACCCTCATTGCCTATATTTTTGTTGCCAACATGCATTTATGCATGAATCGGCAACTAAAATATGGGTAATGAGGGATACGCCCAGCTAATGATGATCAGGTGAATGGATGATAGGATGTTAGTTTTTTGGGAGTGTAAAGTGAAAACAAGAGCCTTGCCCTTCTTCAGATTCTACCCATATTTTACCCCCATATTTTTCGATAATTTTTTTACAGGTAGCCAGACCAATACCAGTACCTTCGTATTCGGTTTTGGAGTGTAAACGCTTGAAGACATCGAATATTTTTTGTTGATTTTCGGAAGCCATTCCGATGCCATTATCTTGAATAGAAAATTGGTAATGTGTATTGTTGGCTTGATAGGAAATTTGTATTTGTGGAACCTCTAGTGCTAGTTTGTTATTATCTAGGGTGCTTAAAGCTTTTTGTCGTTGTGGTTGAAACTTGATGCCATTGGCAATGAGGTTTTGGAAGACCTGATTCATGGTTGTGAAGTGGGCATGAACAGTGGGCAATTCGTCGCTAATAATGTGTGTATTGGTTTCTTGAATTTTGAGATGAAGGTTGCGTTGTACGTTTTGGAGGACTATATTTAGGTTGACTGTTTCTGCTTGTTGTGTATTGATGCCCGCACGCGCATAGTCTAATAAATCGTCTAATAGTACAGACATCCGATTGGCGGCTCCTTGTATAAATTCAATAAATTCTTGTCCTCCTTCATCTAGTTGGTTACCATATTTTCGATGCAATAAGGAGCTAAAACTACTAATCATGCGGATTGGCTCTTTCATATCGTGAGAGGCAATACTTGTAAACTGTTGGAGTTCGTGATTGGCATATAACAGTTGTTCTTGTGTGTGTTTTAGTTCGGATATGTTTTCTAGTAGCACGAAAAAACCAGTTGCCTGTTTGAATTTATCAAAGTTTGGAATGTAAGTGCCGCGGAAGAAAGTTCTTCCTTCGTTGATGGTTCTTTCGAAGGTAATGAGGGTGCCTTCAAGTGCTTGTTCAATTCGGTCTATTTCTCCTTGATATAGTTCCTTATGTAGTACCTCTGATACGTGTTTATTGACAAAATTGTGTTTGTCGGTCTGAAAAAACCAATCAATAAGTGTTTTATTGGCAAAAATGATTCGTTGTTCTTTATCTACATAAGCAATACCAGCAGGTACATTATTAATAATTAGTTGAATTTGCTGTTGTTGTTGTTCTATATCTTGTTTTTGGGCGAAAATTTCGGCATTAAGTTTTATCACTTCGTTGTAGGATTGTTCTACTTCTTGTGTTCTCAGTAAGACCATTTCTTCTAGTTCTTTTTGCCTTTTTTTGAGTGCATGAGTACGCCATCGAATTAGGGTAATCATACTTGCGAGAAAGCTTAATAGCACAAGTGCGCGAAACCAAATTGTTTGCCAGAAGGGAGGATGAATTTTAAAGGAGTAGGTGAGGGTTTTACTTTGCAAATTGGAGTCGTTGATGGCCTTGGCTTGAAAAGTATAAATTCCTGGTGGAATGTTGGCGTAAACGGCTTTTGATTCTTTGGTAAGGGGACTCCAATTTTCATCTAATCCTTTTAGTCGAAATTGGTATTTTAATTTTTGTGGGGCTGCCCAATCGGTTGCAATGAAATCGAAACTAAGGTGGTTTTGTTTGTGGGGGAGTTGCAAATCGTTAGGTAGAAAGTGCCAGGGGCTAATGCTGGACAACTTGATATTGGTGCTGTCTTGTGTTTGATGAATCGCTTTCCAATCTACCTGTTCGAAAAATAACTCTATATCGGTGAGTTGTATGCGGGGATTGTGATGTTGAATAAAATCGTTATTGGGATTGTATTTGGTGAGCATTTTTCCTGTTCCCCACCAAATATTTCCTTCCTTATCTTCTACTACTGCATTGGATGCACAGTCGTTGCCTCTAAAGCCTTCTTCGATACCATAGCTACTAAATTTTATATCCTGAGTTTCAGGATTAAAAAATACTTTAGCAATTCCTTTTTCGGTTCCTACCCAAAGTTGTTGTCGCTTATCAATAAAAACATTTAAGATAGAGTTATGAGGCAGTCCATCTTTTTCAGTAAAAAGTTGTACATGGTTATTGTGATATAATAATAAACCCAAGTTGCTACCTATCCATAAGTTGCCTGCATCATCTTCGATAATAGAACTGATTTGATGTGGTTTTTGTAGGAAATTTAAGGAGATAAAATGAGAGGTTCCGTTTTCGAATTTGATTAAGCCATTATTATAGCTTCCTAGCCATTGTTGTCCTTTTTTATCGAAAAAAATATAGGTGTAAAAGTCCTCTAAAATACCATCATTTTCATTTAAATGAATGAGTTGATCATCTACTATTTTAGTAATTCCCGAAAACCCATTAGAATGCCAGATCGTTCCGTCAGGAGCTTCGGTAATATAATTGGCGTAAGTGCTTCGTTTTTCTTTTTTTTGTGAAAAGTGAGTGATTGTTTCACCATCTTCTTTTATTAATCCCGAATTTCTGGTACCATACCAAATCGTATTTTTAGAGTCTTTAAACAGGTCTATAATTTGTACACTAGATGATTTGAATTTTACTTGTGGCTGAAAACAGTTACTAGCTTCGTGGTAAAAGTTGAGGGTATTATCAGCAGCAATAATGATCAAGGAGTCACCAATCATTTTGGGACGAGGTTCTTCGGCTCCTAGAATACCTTCTTGATTGCTATAATGGCTAAAAAGTTGGTGATCAAGTTTCAATATTCCTTGTCCATAACTACCTAACCATAGGTTGTGAAAGCTATCTTCAAAAAAAGAAATTACTTGCATGTCTTTCAAGATCGCTCTATTTGCTAATTGTTGAAACTCACCATCTTTGAATGTGACTAGATAACGATTATTGATACTTAAATAAATGTTATTATAAGAGTCGATAAACAATTTAGTAAAGTTATGGTAAGGCTTATAGGTATAAGAGACGATCTCATCACCATTATAATGAAACAACTTTCCTTTACCAATTAGCCAGTAATCACCGACTTGGTCAATTTGGGTTTGAATAATTTGAACCTCTTTTAATGCTGGTAAATCAAGCAGATTGGGGCCTAGTTCTCCATTTTTTTGATATTCTTGTACGCCTTTGGAAGTACAAATCAATGTCCTGCCATCAGGTGTAATAATGGTTTGATGTACATTATTAGTTAACAGTCCCTTTTTTTGGTTGATAATATGATACGTTTGCTCGGCAATATTAATATGAATACTACCTGTTATATGGCTATTGAACCATAAATTTCCTGCCTCATCTTGTTGGGTAGAAGTAAAAGGGTAGTTACTTTGTTCGTTGATGAGTGGGAAATAAACAAATTGATGGCCATCAAAACGGCAAAGCCCATTTCTTTGTTTTTGGAACCACAGATGTCCATTTCGATCAAAAATTAAATTCGTAATGGCATTATTCCCATCTTGAAACTGGTAATTGATAATACTAGCACCATCATAACAATCTAAGCCTCCCGTTTGGGTAGCAATCCAAATGTTACCCAATGAGTCTTCTGCCATATCAAACACATAAGAGGAAGATAAGCCATCATCTACATCTAGTTGCTTAATATTAGAAATAAGTGTAGGCGTATAATCAAGTGGTAAAATGGCCTTTTTTTCAACCTTCGGAAAGGGCATTGGAATGCCTTCAAGTGGAATAGGTGTAGGGGAGGCTACTGTTATTTGTGAAAACAAAAATAACAGAATGAACTTAATGAGTCCAAAAGATAGTTGTTTGTTATGAATGTAGTGGTACATCAATAACATAGATATGATTTTGATTTTTTATTTAGGTAGGGTGAGGAAAGGATATGAGAAATGGAAAACATTCGATGTTATTATTATTAAAATTATGCCAAAGTATTTTTCTTAGAAAGAACATAGAATCAAACCTATAAATTTTGTATTTTTTGCTCCTATTTTAATCCATAAACGCCAACGATTACCAACCATGCGAACCTTATTCGTTTTTATCTATCTTTTTCTAGTTATCTCCAGTAGTATGCTGGCTCAAAATCGCTCCATAGTAGTGGTGTATGACAATTCTAGTAGTATGAAAGGGGTACAGTGTGATGCGGTTAATTATGCACTACAAACATTAGTCGGCGTTGTACATCCTGAAGATGAGTTATCGGTAGTCACGATGACCAATCAAAAGCATTTTATACTTGATCTAAATAAAAAACAAAACCAAATTGATCAGGTTATTAAACAGTTTGTCTGTCGAGGAGGAAACCCTTTTTCAGCCGTAGAGAAAGCAATTAGTCAATTAGAAAAAAGCAAGAAAGAAAAAAAATGGTTGTTATTACTAACTGATGGCGAATGGGATGACCTGAAAAACAGTAAAAATAGCACTCGCCTCAATCAATTTATTAAACAGCCAGATAGTGAAGTACAATTTCTCAACTTAGATGTTTTAGCCAATGCCGATAAAAATACACTCAAAAATTTATTAGAAAACGAACATAAAATACAAGCCTTACAAACGCTGGGAAAAGGAGAGCAAATTATAGAGGAAATGGGAAATATGGCAGCGACAGTGATGGCCATGCCTGCTTCAGGTATTACCGCAACCACCAAAGAACGCCTCGTAACCATTGATACCAAAGTGCCACTCAAACGACTCATCATCATTGAGCAAGAAGAGTCAGCAAATATCCCCCAAGTAACCAAAGCCAAAGACGCTACCAATAATGCCCTCTTTTTGAAAGGGCCATTTACTGCAAAAAAAAATACTGCCAATCTAAAAATTGCAGGAGAAATTACCCACCTATTGCCAAGTAGAGGAGAAGAAGTCATTCCAAAAGGTAAAATATCCATTACCTTTGATCAAGTCCTCTCCAATCAACAATTCAAATTTTTACCCGATGTAGCTGCTAAACTAATTCCTAGTATCGCTGGGCCGATTAAAAGCCAAAATGGACGGAATTATGTGATTTGTGATACTGCAAAATACATCTACCTAGAAGCTCAACTACTTGATCTGCAAAATAACCCACTAGAAAATGAAGTCCTTTATACCACGAAAGTGGAATATATGGATGACGACACCAAGCAAAAGTATCCACTTAAAATTAATAAAGAAGGACGATTCTCAGTGCGTTACCCAATGACGAAAAATAAAGTATCCTTTTCTGTAAGTGCCAAAAACAAAGATTATTTTAACTTTAAAAGTAACATCTTTACCATTACAAAAGAAGATTGTCCAGTTCCTTATGCCTCCTTAAAAGCAGATCAAACAAGTATAGAAGCCAATTTATTAGCTCTCGATCAAGTCGCACCCATTACCATCCAACCCCTCATTAAAATAGGAGATGCACCTCCTAGACCTGCAACAGCAGAAGAGTTAGAACAGTTAAGTATTCAAAAACTAAATGATACACGAATAGGACTCATAACAAATGAGGTAAATGGTACTTTGCAGGTCAAACCTGCTCCCTTCTTTTGCCGATGTTTTACCTCCATCGGAAAAGATGAACTAAAACTAGGACTTGTTTCCAATAATCCCAATATTAAAGTAGCTAATGATGCCCAAATAACGATTCCCATTAACATTACGCGTGATTCCTTCTGGCAACAATACGGTATCTGCATCATCGTATTACTCGTAACCTTATTATTATTATTATACATTTTCGGTGTACTCAAAAAGCCCCGATTTGCCAGTGGTAGTGAGGTCATGTTGACCAAAATAAGCATTGTAAAAGGCCGTCCCAAAAGTTATCCACTTCCCACAGGTTTTTTTAGTCGCTATCTTATTCCCTTCATTCCCGAAACAAGCCAAGTAGGGAGCGTTACCTTCAAAGCAGGAAAGCGATCCAGTCATATCCTGCTGTCTGCCAAAACCCAACATGAAGATATGTACATTTCTGGATTTCCAGTGGATAGTCCAGGTAAGAAAGATTTACGAATTTCAAATGGAGAAACCCTTGAAATTGATAGAGGTAAACGTAAAGAAATTTATGAATATAGAAAGTTGTAAAAAAAATAGTTTATTTTGGAACCTTATTGTAATAAGCTACGTATATAGGTTGTAAATTTATGCGAGTAGCTATATTTCCCCCCACAAACTATTTATTATTCCCTACCTAATAATGTGTTCCAATTAATAGAATCTGATATGTTGTATAACATTATCTGATACTATTGTATATCAAGTAACCATATCAAATACTAGTAATGCTTAATTAAAGATAATATTTTTCTTTATGCTAATATAGGTATGCCTTGTAGCTTGGTTGATGGTGTATTTGTTCTACTTTTTTGGCACACTACTTGAGTTTTAGAAATTAACTTTAAAAATAATTTTTATTATCCCTAATTTATTAATCATTTTTATTTAAATCTATTTATTTTATGAATTCTACAATTAAATTTTTATTCACCTTAGTCGTATGTACCTTATTCCTCACTACTGCTTGTAAAAAAGATGACCCTGTTGGTGGAGGTAGCGATATGTTCTCAGCAAAAATTGACGGAGATACCTTTGAACGTACTGGTTTTGAAGCTTACGCAACAGAATCAATTGTTGATCCTGAATACTCTATTTATGGTACCAATATCATTGAAGAATCGGATCCTGATAAACAATTAACGGTTTACATTACCCTTCCAGATGACAAAGGCGAAGGTACTTTTGATATGGATGAAGATGTCTTTGCTTATGTAGTAGATGGTGCTGGAAATGCTTGGGCAACCATCGTAGATGGAGGTAGTGGAGTAGTAACTATTGATGAGTTTAAAGATGGAGAAGGAGTGAAAGGTAGTTTCTCTTTTACAGCTAAAAGTTTTACAGATGATTCTGAACGTGAAGTAACAGATGGTGAGTTTGATGTTGATTGGCAGTAATATTTGGTCAAAGTATGTTCATTAGGCAAATTAAATGAACAGAAAGCCTTGTACACAATGCTGTACAAGGCTTTTGCTTGTTTATATGTCAAGAATAAATTATCTTACCCACCACAATAACACCTTGTCGGCATTCACTTTTTTTACTAACAAAATACATAACCTAATTATGCAAAAAGCATTATCTTTTGTACAATGGAATAAAAACATTAAATGGCTCATTTCGACTTTATTAGTATGCATAGTGCCATTTTCCGCTTGTGAAACCGACGATCCTGTTGATGGGGGAGATGGAGGTGGTGATATTAGTGCTGGAACCATTACACTTGATTGTTCTGCACTCAAAGATATTACTACCTTCGAAAATTCTTCCGCTGCTGTCGATTATCTGATTACCTGCGATTACCGCATCGACTCAGACATCACCATCGAGGCAGGAACCGTTATCGCTTTTGAAGAAGGAAAAGGAATTGGCGTCGAAACAGACGGCTCATTAACAGCGATTGGAACAGCTTCAAACCCAATTGTTTTTCGAGGAGAAGAAAGAGTAGCAGGTTATTGGGATGGAGTATGGTTTAAAAGCAATAGCTCCAAAAATATCCTAGATTTTGTCCTCGTTTCCGATGCTGGACATGGCTATGTTTTCTGTTGTTACGACGAATCTAGTGTTGCTATTGTAGATGGCAGACTAAGTATTACGAATACCACCATCAACAATGGGGAAGGACATGGTTTATTTATGAATGACGACGCAGTGTTAGCACTGTATGAAGGAAACGCAATTAACAATCACAAAGGAGCAGCTATCTATATGAATCCAAATAACGTAGCCATGCTCGATGGGATGGGGTCTTCGTATAGTGATAATGTACACAACGTTATTCGTATTGACGCCAAACGACTTACCGAGAGCCAAATCTGGACGGCCAACGAAATTCCTTATCAAGTTGATGGAAGTAGTATTGGAGTCGATGTTGATCTCGAACTAGCAGACGGGGTCGATTTAACTTTCCAAGAAGGTGGCTCCCTAGCCATTAATGAAAATGGTTCTTTTAAAGTTTCAGGGACTGCAGCATCTCCTGTACGTATTAGAGGAGAAGAAGCAGTAGCAGGTTGGTGGAAAGGAATCGCCTTCAAAAGTAATAGCACCAAAAACGTGATTAACTTTGCAGAAATCAGCGATGGTGGTTCAGGATATGTATATTGTTGCTCTGATCCTGCCAATATTACCGTATTCGACGGACGGGTAAGCCTCACCAATTCGTCAGTTACCAACTCAGCAGGCTTCGGATTATTAGCCACCAATGCCGATGTATATATAGACCATTTCGAAGGAAATAGTTTTAGAGATAATAAAGAAGCCCCATTATATGTCAATCCCGAATTACTCGGACGATTAGATGGTACGCTAACCGAATACGTCGGAAATGATGATAATTTTATTCGTACTTCTGCCCGTACTATTACTACGAATCAAACATGGAGAAAATCAAGCATCCCCTACAAAATTGATGGTGAAAATTTATACATCGAAGGAGATGTATTTGTAAATGAAGGAGCAGAAATTGTATTTCAAGAAGATGGAGGTATCGGCGTGCAAGAAGATGGAACTCTAAAAATTGGAGGTACCGCATCTAATCCCGTCATCATACGAGGAGCCGATTCCGTACCTGGCTACTGGAAAGGTGTCTACTACTCATCCAACCGTTCCAGCAACACCATCGACTTTGCCAATTTTAGCGATGGAGGAGGAGGATATGTCTTTTGCTGTGATGACGGTGCCTTATTAGGAGTGCATAATGGAGGAAGTGTAACCGTCAACAACGCTTCTTTTTCTAATAGCCAAGAATGTGGCATCTTTATAGGTAATAACGCCACCATGAGTCGTAGTAGTTTGTCATTTAATAATAATACAACCAATATTTGTGAAGACTAAGTAGTTGGGCGTGTCCTTTTTTCGCCTCGCCCGTCAATGCGTAGATGCATTGACAGGCACGAGGCGAAAAAAGGTCGGGCTATCCGCTTGTAGTTGCCTCGTAGAAAAAGTGTTCGGCTAAAGTCCTAGCAGTGTCTTCCTT
>JAHDCM010000124.1 GCA_020629895.1 Bacteroidota bacterium | reverse complement strand
GTCTAATATGTCTTTGTAAAAGCAATTTATTGCAAAATATACTATGTATAATGCGCAGCAAAAGCACCTTCGTCGCACATCGTACATTCATTCAATCATTCAGAATTGGGCGACCACAAGGGATCGCCCCTACATTCATTCATTGTTTACCGCGTGAGGGATAGTAACGGTAGCTTGGTGAAATGGATGCTTTGTGAAGCAAGGACTAGCGGGGCTGACAGCGGAAGACACCGCTAGGGCTATGCTGAACTAGCAGCTATGAACCAACTACAAGTGGATAGCCCGACGGGTATAAAAAAAGCGCAGCCACCATCTTTACTTATAATGGTGATTGCGCTTTTTTTATACTCGGCACGCCCAAAAAAACAAATTTATTAGGTGTTATCTAATTTGAGATACGCCGATGAGGCTAGAATTGGGACGAAATAGATTGAAATCTTTGACAGTGACCGATTTATCTAAGTTAATGTCGCCCGAAAAGTAATTGTTAAAGTTAGAAAGATCTTTGATGTATTGATTAAAATCGTTGGTTGTAATGGCTCCATTACCATCTACATCGCCAGCGTGCAAACCATACACCCCATTACTGATATTGGCTAGTTGCATATCGCCTTGTTGTACTTTTTCGACACGGGTGAAGTCGTAAGGAAATGGATTGGGAACCTTTGCACGCCCTTGACTAATAACTGCAAGATGATTGCGATGTCGAACAACAATATAATAGTAATCATTGGCTTTTAGGTGTCTAAAGGTAAGATCGGATTTCCCATCAACATCGACTACTGTTCCGTCATCAAGTAAGAGACCTGCACGGATGGAAATGAGCGTATTAGGGTCTACGGAATCTCGCATTTCTACGAGTACCCAGTCTACTACATTCATTGGAAATGCACTGGTATCTTCTACTTCTTCACCGCCATAATAAGTCCAGGGATACACATGGTAGGGTTGTAGTTTCGGAAGTAAGTTTTTAGCGCGTAATTTCGTATTCATTTTTTGGGTGCTATTATTCCAAGCACCTTCTAAATTCATCTTTACCTTTACAGGAATACCAGCACTGCCACAACCATTAGAATTGAGTAATCCATTTCTAGGCCCATTCAAGGCCGCTAACATACGAAGTTTTTGACCATTACTAAACATTGCCATGCAATCATCATTCACATAGTCCATAAAATTCATAAACATATCATTGGTATTACAGGATACTTGTGGATGCTTTGGACAACCAAAATAATATGTTTCTTGAGTAGGGGTATCGTCTACAAAATCATCGACAGCGCAACCACCACCGCCTGGACCCCATACGTGTTCTAAGTTAAAATAATGTCCCACTTCATGGGTAGCTGTGCGACCCAATTGATTGGGGAATGAGTTGGTGGCTGTGCCAATATCTCCAAAATAACGGTAATCTATAACAACCCCGTCTTCTGGATAAGGAGCAGTAGAAGGCGAACTGGCATAACCTAAAAGGTCGCCATCTTCGTCCAATTCACAAACCCATATATTGAGGTATTTATCCGTATCCCAAGAGCCTTTGCCGCCTAAGTCATCAAAGTAAATGGGAAAACGACCATTTACTTCTGGCTTAATGCCTATTTCATTGATAGTGGTTTGGGTACGGGTGATACCATTTGTTTCTCTATTGTTAGGATCGTAAGAAGCTAAACAAAACTCAACTTCAATGTCAGCTATCAGGGCTCGGAATTCATTCGGAACATTCGCAATACTGTTTTTAAGTCGAAAATCTTCATTTAAAATGGCAATTTGAGAGGCAATTTGTTCGTCGCTAATGTTTTCTACACTATTTCTCCATACGACATGTATGACAACAGGAATAGTGACAACTCCATCACTTTTTTGAGAAAACCGATTTTCTGTAATCCATTTTTGAGTAAATTTTTCTAATTCTGCGCGTTCTTGCTTTAGTTCAGGATGTTTTTTTAGGTTATGTTCTCGTCTATGATGAAAATAACAACGATCGTGTTGGTTTTTTTGAGCTAGTAAGGAGAGAGGGAGTAGGAATAGTAAGAGCAAAAGGGTAGTAATGTATGATTGCTGCATGGTGATGAGTGAATTAATTAGTTAATATTTGGTTAGCCCTAAAACTTAATTCTAGTTGCTAAAACCATACCAGTAGAAAGACGAGGAAAAAAGGTAGACTATATGTGGGTAGCGGGTGGGGGAGGTAAAAGCTTGATTAGTAGCTTCTTAGAGATAATTAGATTGTATGTAATTTGTTAAGCGAAAAAAAGTACATGATTTTTGTTAATAATAATATCTTAATTAGTTATATCGTAATTCTATAAGAATAGATTCACTTTTGTAATTGTTATATGACCATCCAACAAATTATTTTATTAGCCTGTATCGTCTTATCATTATATTTAGGCTTTCGATTATTGCATTTAGATATGTATAAACGGCTCAATCAAACTTTTTTTGTATTGAGTTTAATTTATGCATGGATGGGGTTTTGTGATTTTGAAATGGCACAAACAGGGGTGCTAACAACTGCCGAATTTTTTAAGACTATTCAGGGGGTGTGGCCACTAGGAATTGCTGCAGGTACCCTCTGCTTATATTTATTTAGCGGCTTATCGGGGCGTCTGTCTCGAAAATGGCATTGGGGCTTTCTGCTATTCTTAACTATTCCCGCCCTTTTTCTAACCATTGTTGAGTTGGGAAGCTTCAATGTAATTGATGAATTGATTTACTTAGAAAACATTGGATGGGCAACCATTAACTCTAAAAATCCAAATGCAATTTCTATCTTCTCGCAATCGTGGGCCGCATTTACACTATTAACGAATCCGATACTTACTTATATTGCCTATACCAATCAAATACATTCCAAGAAAAAACGACTTACTTTATATGTGTTTGTATTTGATGCGTTTATTGTCTTAGGAGCAATTATCAACTCTATTATATTGCCCAATTTGGGGAAGGCCACACCTGTATCCATTACCTTTATGAGTACAATGGCACTAACGGTTTATGGATACATGTTTTCTAATTTTAAACTGTTTGAAGTAAATCCACAACTAGCAATTGATAGTATTGTGAAATCAATGTCCAATATTATGATCCTAACTGACAATGAGCTACATGTACAAGATGTAAATCAGGCAACCATTGATTTGTTAAAAGAATCGGCAGATGAATTAATAGCGAAAGATATTGTCGGATTGTTTAGTTTTAAAGAGGAGGATGAAATACGAAAACAAATAATGAATTTGAAGGATGTAAAGAGCGTGTTGAAGAAAGAAGTGAGTGTTTTTCGCAGTCAAAAAGAATTTGTCTTGTTAATGATTATTACACCCATTTTTTATCGAAATGCCATCAGTGGTTATTCTTTTATTGGTACCGATTTAACTGCTTACAAAGAAGCCGAAAAACAAATTCAAAAATATACACAAGACCTACAACATTCTAATCAAGAACTAGAACGCTTTGCATATATCGCTTCACATGATCTCAAAGAACCACTACGTACGGTATCTAGTTTTATGACGCTCTTAGAACGAAAATTACAACACCAATTAGATGATGAAAGCAAGGAGTTTATCGGATACGCAACCGATGGTGCCAAGCGAATGCATGAACTAATAGAAGCTGTTTTAAGCTATTCTAAAATTGATAAAAACCCAATACAGAAAAAACCAGTGGACTTAAATAAGCTGATGACTATTGTTACGACTAATCTCAAAGATATTATCCAACAAAAAAACGCAAAAATTATATATAATGACTTGCCCATTATTTATGCAGAAAGAGTACACATCCAACGCCTACTTCAAAACTTAGTTGAAAATGGACTCAAGTACAATGACGCATCCAATCCTCAAGTAAAAATTACCTACTTTAAAACAAAAGAATATTTCGAATTTGCAGTAATTGATAATGGAATAGGAGTACAAGAAGAATATCAGTATAAAATTTTTGAAATGTTTAAGCGACTTCACAATTCGAGTGTATATAAAGGAACAGGAATTGGATTAGCTATATGTAAGAAAATTATTCTTCGACATCAAGGAGAAATTTGGTTGGATACTACACTCAGAAAAGAGAAAGGAGCCGTATTTAGATTCCGAATTCCAATAGTACAACAAACGATGAGTAATTAGTAGAAACTCTTGAAAACTAAAAGATAATAGAAGATATTTAAATTAAATTTATTTGTGAAAAAAAATAGTAAAAAATAGATAAATGTCTACCTTTTCCGTAGTAAATTAGCGTCTAATAAAAGTAAATAAGATTAACCCATAAAATTTTAATACTAATATGAATTGCTTTAAGGAAAATCTACGCGTACTACGAAAAGGTAAAGGACTTAAACAAGAGGAGTTAGCTACGATACTTGGGCTTAAACGTTGGAACATAACCGCCTATGAAAGAGGAGTTGCCAAACCTCCCCTAAATGTGTTATTGAAAATTGCTAATTACTTTCAAATAGAATTGAACCTATTACTAAGTACTACTTTACCAAATGAAGATTTAAGAGGAACGTCAGTAAATAAAAAAAAACATAAATTAGACATAGATCAAAATTCCCTTGCTTTAAAGTATAAAGAACTACAAATGTTTGAGGTAAAACAAAAACAGCAGTTTAACAATGATGTCCATCGAATAGGAAATAGCTTAGAACGAATTCTTAAATTACTCCAAAAGCTCCCTTCTCTTAAAAAGTAGGAAGTGTACCTAGCCCTGTGCGATGTACAAATACAAGATTTGGCATCTTATCTAGCTTCTGTCTCCTGAAACCTTATGTCCATGATTTATGGCGTGTCCCCAATGCCATTGAATTAAGAGAAAAGGAGTTGTTATTATAAAAGTGGCAATATGTCTGAATCCTTTCTATGGACTATAGACTAATTGCTATTGACCAAAAATCTGACACCTGACTCCTGACACCTTATTTCAATGACTTATGGCGTGTCCTTCCATACTAGGAATTGAGGGAGGTATGCGAATTGCTTACTTGAATCGATTGATCCTCAATCCTTCAGTCCTTCGATCCCTCAATCCCTAGCATTCCAGGTCGGGCTATCCGTTTGTAGTTGCCTCACATAAGTCTGTTCCGCTAATCGCCTAGCAGTGTCTTCCGCTGTCAGCCCTGCTAGGCGAAGCGTCACTAGACTTTTGCTTCGTCAAGCTACCACTACTATCCCTCACGCATTTTCGGCTCCTGCAACAATCGTTATTCCACTTCTCTAAAAGCACTCAAATAAGCCGATCCTGTACCTGCTTCTTGTGTCATCATCCAAGTACGGTCAAACTCTTTAATTTGTAATTGATACTGACGATTACCCATACTAAGAATTAACACATCTTGTGTATCGTTCAATTTGTAATGCCCAAATAATGGTTCCTCATCTAGGCGAAGTTCAAACTGGTTATCTTCTTTAAAGGTGATATTGTATTGCTTACAATTATGACTACAAAGCGCGTAAGAAAAGGCAGTAGAAGGAGAGAGCGAATTTTCAGGAGCATAAGTATATAATTGCCACTCACCACTAATAATATCTGATCGAGTCAATGCAGCAGGGTCTTTTTGTAAACAACTAACCAAACTAAGGCAACACATTATAAAAATGCAATAAATGAAATGTTTCATGCGAATGGTTTTTGTAATGAATGAAAATGTGGGTTAGGCAAATTAAAAAAAATAAATCCCTAACTAGACGAAGGCTATTTTCAAGTTAATCAAGGCGTGAAACGTAGGCATACATCCTATTAGCAAGCCAACAGATGCGAGGCTTTTCAACGTAGTATTGTTAGCAAAGAGGCAGCTAGATGGGGCAATTTATTCTTTCCTCTTTAAGTACCTAGACATAAATTATTCGACAAAAAATAACCACATAAGATAGATAAGAAACATAAGCGGTTTACTGATAAAGATCAAATTATTTTAATAGCAAAAAGAACTGAGTGAACATAAGCGTCGTCAAAGACGACAGCTAATGTGGGTTTTGACCCTCTTTAAGAAAAAGAGTATTTGAAGGTTATATATCTTATGTGACTTATTTTTCTTATGTGGTTCCAATTTGTTGATAATAGTATTATGTCGGAAAACTTTTGTCCATGTACTTACTTATAGTATAAAACGTTTCATAAACCATTTAATTATTAACTCTTTCAACTTTTCCCTTCCATATCTGCTGACTGAACGATTGATGATACAATGACCTACCAAATTATGTAGAGCAGAATATCGAAGTTCAATGACATTGGCTCCTCGCATGCTGGCATTGAACTTCGATATTTCTGGGGATAAAATAGGATGAAGGAAGAAGTTACTTCGTTGATGTAGTAGGCTTATTGGGATATAGTGAGTTTGGTGCTGTTAATGTGACCAAAAAGAAAAAGGTGGTGAGAGGGCATAAAAAAAGCCCGCCAAATAAATTGCGGGCTAATGATAGTGTATCTACCTACACTAATCAGAAGATATAAACCCCATTTGCTAAACTATGCTCAATTTAATACTTTCTTTACTATTAAAGAAAAAAAATTACGTATTTTTTCTGCTCCACTATAATTTTTTACCGATTATTAGAATCTAAGATTAGATGAAGAATAACTTTTTGTCCTAAATATTTGTTGCTGAGTTTTTTATATATGTTGTTTTGTGTGTCTTTTGTTCTGTTGTATTGTCATTATTTTGTAGAATTATTTTTTTTCTGTTCACTTTCCAAAAACTAAGTAAAGATGAAAAAATAAATGAGGTCATAATGTGACTGTACTAGTTTGCTGAAGCATATCAGTCTATTTAGTTTAGCCCATGTCTTTTAGAACTTTAATTTATTTCAATTTACTTGTAGTCAAGCTTTAAGAAAAGCATTTTGAACTATCAAATACAAGCCAAAGGAGAGAAACTATGGTATAATTATTTTATTATTTTATAAAAGTTTTAAATACAATTAATAAGAGATTGAGTAAATAGATAGTGTGATAAATACACCATTTTTATGTGAACTAAAGCCAAATAATGTTATGCTTATTGTCTTATTTTGTGTCATCAAAAAGTCATTGTAAGTTAGTATCTCTCCCTAATTATAAGTAATTTTATACTGAGATTTGATGTAAAAAACCCTTTTGGTTAGTTTTTTATTGTTGTTTGTGCCCCCCCCTACAAGCAACGTCATACTTACTGTAGAACCCTATACCTACAATCTTTCAGAGCAACATGCCTGTTGTCTCTGCTTTCTAGTATGATCGTTTTATTACAATTAATGAATTACAGTGCTAACTGGCATTGCATGTCATTTCTATGTCTTTACTGCAAAGATGATAGGGCATGTTAATGTGTATTATTTAATCACAAAAACCTACCTATGCTAAGCCATTACAAAAAAACTTTTCTTTGGTTAATGGCTTATTGGCAATCTAAACCCAATAAGTCGTTTTCTCAATGGGAAAAAATGACATCTATGATGTCTCTTTTGATTGTTTGTTGCTGTTTCTGTATGGATGTACATGCGCAAACTCAAGAATGTTATCTGCGAAATGTAGCAAATGAGCCTACCGTAAATCAAGGCCCTCATGTATTAAGCTTAACAGGCTTGCCGGCTCCTTTATTCGATGGATATGAGGTAACTCATTGGCGACCTTCTGGTACTGGACTTAAAGTAGTACTAGCAGAAGGAACTGCTACCTTTAGTGGTATTTTACAATGGGGAGGAGATCCTAATAAACAACTCGAAGTACAATTTACTTTGGTAAATTCAAGAGATTGGACGAGTTGGAGTAGTTTAGGAAGAACTTATCAAGCAGTAAACGCTAGTACTGCCGATTTTACGAATTGGAGGTATTGGGAGCTAGAAAGTGGTTCTTTTGAAGGTATGGGAGGACTAAGTGGTAGCTTAACTGTAAGCCATTATCCAAGCGACTTTCACACGGGTTTTCAATTAGGAGACGGTGTACACAATAATGATGGAATTGGATATAGTGGAGAATTATCTATTAGTGGTACACTAAATAGTCAAACGGTTTCCAATATACAAGGAAAGCTAAATGCTGGTATTGTGTGTACTTCAGGAGGAGGAAATATCCTTCCTAATTGTGATAATGTAACGTATGGGGGGACAATTGTATCTGATGAAAATGGTTGTGGACCAAGCTTTGATCCTGCTCCGATTCTAAATACAGCACTTCCTTCAGGAGGATCTGGAGTAATGGAGTATATATGGTTGCAAAGTACAACCTCTAGTATTTATACGACTCAAAGTGCAGATCAATGGACAGAGATTCCTAATACCAATTCACCCAATTTTGATCCTGGTGTAATAAGTCAAACAACTTATTATGTAAGGTGTGCCAGAAGAATTGGTTGTGAGGAATATACTGGCGAATCTAATGTTGTTGCTAAAAGGGTTGTCACCCCACAAGCCGCTACATTAGTCCCAAAAGCAGGCCCATACTGTACAACTGGCAGTAATGTCCATCTAATGGCATCAATCAATAGTGATATGCAAGCTCCAGCAGGATATGCAGGTATTTTTGTGTTGACTTCAGGAGATGGTTTAGTGATTCAACAAACAAATAATATTCCTTCTTTTATGGTGTCTACCTCTGGTAAGTACACCATACACATGCTTTTATATGACCCAAGTACACTTGATCTTTCAATTGTTCAACCTGGAGTCACAACAGGCTTTGATATAAACGCTTTACTAGTACAAGGAGGTGGAAGTATTTGCGCTTCTTTAGATGTTACAGGCGCGATGTTTAATGTAGATGGTGACCAAGATAACGATGGTACTTGTGATAGTCAAGATGCTTGCCCAACAGATCCTAATAAAGTAGCACCAGGTATTTGTGGCTGTGGTCAGTCTGATGTGGATATGGATGGTGATGGTAGTGTTGATTGTATTGATCCATGTCCAAGTGGAGCTAACCCAGGTCAAGCTTGTAACGATGGTAACGATTGTACGATTAATGATATAATCGGTAGTGATTGTACTTGTAGTGGTACGCTTCAAGATCGTGATAATGATGGAGTCTGTGATAGCCAAGATGGTTGTCCCGATGATCCGAACAAGACCAGTGCAGGTACTTGTGGTTGTGGTAATGCAGATACAGATAGTGACAGTG
>JAHDCM010000123.1 GCA_020629895.1 Bacteroidota bacterium | reverse complement strand
GACCAACGCTGTTCATATTCCTTCGTATCCCATTTAAGGCGTTCAATATCTTGTTGGGTAAGCGGGCGAGGGCCTACCATGCTCATATCGCCTTTTAGGACATTGAAAAACTGAATCGTTTCATCTATGCCTTTGCCGCGAAGCCATTTACCAATTTTTGTTACCTTATCATTGCGCATGGTGCGAAATTTATAAATCGTGAAAGGACGTTTATGTTTGCCGATACGTGTCTGGGTAAAGAAGACCGATTCGCGATCTTCGAGGTAGATGAGCAGGCTGATGATGCCGATAATAGGGGCAAAAACAAGTAAACCAATACAAGCAAATGCAATATCGAATAGGCGGGATAACATAGTTAAGCATTTATTTTGGGAGAGGTGGCAGGTTTGGCAGTAGGGATTTTTTCAGGAATGCTGTTGGTTTCTTTTTTATAATTGACCTTCGATAAAATGGCTTCTAAGACAGGCAGCATATTATTTAAGTTCCGACTTTTGATAATGAAATTCCAAAGCGGCTCAAACTTTTTCCAGCCACCTGCATAAGCAAAGTGTTTTAGTTGGTGCTTGATTTGTTGGTGTTGACGACTCGCTTTGTAAATATTACTCCACTTATAAAATTCTTTATAAGCCCAGTCGTATCCCTCTTTCAGGGTTTGAGCATCTAGTTTTTGAGTGCGATAAACTACGTGACGGGTATCGTATAAATCCCACTGACGATGTAAAATACGTCCTGCTTGTTCCATCTCTTTGAAGAGTTGGGTGCCGGGATAAGGAGTTAGAATGTGGTAGGTGGAGGTGGTAATTCCCTTGCTCACGCCCCAATCTACGGTACGTTTAAATACATCGGGTGCATCGTCGTCCAAACCAAATACAAAACTGCCATTAATCATGATTCCTAGATCGTCGAGACGGGCAATGGCTTTATCGTAATCCTTACCTAAGTTTTGCTTTTTATTGCCATGTTTCAAACTCTCTGGATTGAGGGTTTCAAAGCCTACAAAGAGGCTACGAAGTCCTGCTTCGGCGGCTTTTTCTATGAGATTCCCTCGTAAAATAGAGTCAATGGTTGCGGCTCCTTGAAAGACGCGGTTCATGCCTTTCATTCCTTCAAATAAGGCACTAGCGAATTTGGTATTTCCTAGTAGATGGTCATCCAAAAAATAGAGGTGTTTACCTGGAAGGCGATCTATCTCGGCAAGTGCATCGTCTACTACTTGGGTGTAAAAACTTTTGCCTCCTTCAAAAAAAGCATCTTTATAACAAAAGCTACAATGAAAGGGACAGCCTCTTGTTACGACAATCGAATTGGGTACCAGATACAGGTGTCGCTTAATCAAATCGCGGCGAATGGGAGGGACGCCTACAAGGGTGCGTACACCTGATCGGTAAACAGGTTTGGGGTTCCCTTTTCGAAAATCTTGGATAAACTCAGGAAAGGTATGTTCGCCTGGCCCAATGGCAATGGTATCGGCATGTTGGGCAGCTTCAAAGGGTAGGGAGGTGACATGTAAACCACCTAGTGCAACATAAATGCCTTTGGCGCGGTAATGATCGGCTATTTCGTAGGCGCGGTAGGCATTGGTAATATATACTTGAATGATAACTAGATCGGGTTCATCGTCTAAGTTTACTTCTTCAACATGTTCGTCGGTTATCGTGGGGATGTCGTCGTCGCGGAGGTAGGCGGCAAGGGTCGCCAAGCCAAGTGGTGGAAATAGAGAGTATTTGATAGGACGCCAATAGGGGCTTTTTGCCTCTGTAAGTGAGGGCAAGATAAATTTGACATGCATAAGGAGCAGTTGTTGATCGTGATAAGATGGGCAAAAACAGTATTAAGTCCTACACGCTGCTCCTTGAGTGGGTTCATATTTTTGTAGACCGCAGGGGTTACTTCACCACTACCTTGCCATGTTTTTCTAATGCTTCCCAATGCGGTTTCAGATAATATTCATTTCGATTGCCTCCCTTGTCATAGGCAGTGATCATGTGAATAGTAGCCGAATCGTCGAAAACATATTCGTATAAGTTGTTAGTGGCTTGTTTAGGATAGCCATAAAATTGGCGGTAATACTTGCGATCTTCCAATTCATAAACCTCTTGAGGAAATGCCCATATATTGAGGTAGGTATTCGACATCATGGTCTTAAAGTCTTTCTCTTGTGTTTCGTCCTCCTGTCGTTTGAGGAAGCTGGTTTCAAAATTGTTGGGATGAAAGCGCATCAGGTGTTGATAATCTTTGATTTGAATGCGAAAAGAAGCACTATCAGCAAAGAAAAACTCAATCGGGGAACTTTGATTTGCATAGAGAAGATGTGTTGTGTCTTCTTTTGTTTCGTGGATAACCACCAACTTTTCATTCGATAAACGTTGTTCATTAACTTTATAATAAACAAAGGTATCTCGTTCAATGACAATCTCTTTGACCGGGGGGGGCGTACTTGCCGCTTGTGTGCTTGTTGAGTCAGAGCTTGTCGTTAGTGCGTTATCTGTTGCTTCCGTTTCTTGGGTAGCACCATTACAGCCAGCTAATAAAAACAACAAGCTTACAAATGATAATCGAATAAAATAATTCATAAATGTGAGCTAACAGTTTGAGCAATGTATGGGAAAAACATTCGAAGATACAAAAGAGTTTTGGTAATTAGTATCAAAAGTGCCACTTATAACTATACGATGATTTGCTTATTTATAAACTGTAATTGCTCATAAGATTGCCCTAGTATTTGTGAGCTATCTGCTCCTAGCCATTGATCTAACAAAGTTGCATATACTTGTCGAAAGTCAATTTGCAAACCTACATCTCCATTGATCAGATTTTTTAGGTCAGGCGCATCATTGTAGAAGCCTGCCTGAGCAAGGTTTTCACCCATTATCAACAAGTTGTTTCCCGACCCATGATCGGTACCAAGACTATTGTTTTCACCTACACGACGACCAAATTCGGAGAAGGTCATAATTAGTACATCCTTCAAACGGTCTTTTGATTTTAGATCGTTTACAAAGGCAGATACCGCTTCTGCATACGTTTTGAGGAGACGATCATGTACCCCTTTTTGTTTGATATGGGTATCAAATGAGCCTAGAGAAGCATAATAAATACTTGTTTCTGCATCGGTTTGAATGAGGTTGGCAATCGTTTTCAAATCATAGGCCAGAGCAGTTCTAGGATAGGGATGTAGGTTTTGATATTGTGCTGTTTTTTCAAAAATATACTTTGCCGATTCGCTACTATCAATAGCCATCTTATACAAATAGGAAAGTGGCGCATTATTGAGATTGTTATAATTGGCTCCTCGTTTGACCATATTCCTAAAAAAGGACTGGTTAAGGGTTTTGTATAACTTTTCAGGACGTTCAAAAGCCACTCCTGTTTTGCGTTCACCTTTCAAAGCTAAAGAAAGCATATTGTTCAATTCAATGGTTTGGTGTGCAGGAGCTTCGTGGTGATCGTCGCACAAGGCATCTAAGTAACGGCCAATCCAACCCGTTTGCCAAATCTCATCTGCACTACTTCCCGAATGCCAAATATCCATAGAACGGAAGTGAGAACGGCTAGGGTTGGGATAGCCGACACTATTTAAAATGCTAACATAACCATTATCATACAAGGGACGAAGGGCAGCTAGGGCAGGGTGTAGCCCCATTTCATGATTTAAGGCCAGTATCTCTTTACGAGGGATACTCACTTTAGGGCGACTGCGATAGTAAATATCATTGGTATAAGGCACAAACGAATTTAAGCCATCGTTACCTCCTGATAGTTGAATGATTACCAATATTTTTCCATTGGTGTCATATTGTGAACGAGGCTGTTCTTGTGCCGTTTTTTTTACAAATCCAGGTACGCGTTTAGCGGTTGAACTCAAGCTTGACTTTCCCTTTCTGGACTTGCTTTTAGCAGGTTTTATTTTTTTCTTTTTCATATCTCAATTAATTAACAAAGTTGGTACTCAGGCAAGGATAAAAAGGTGACAGCTAGGGATTGTTCATTCAATTTGCCTCGATTAAACGCCCCTTGTTTGCGTTTAATAAAAGAAGTTAGGTGACTAGTATCAGGTTGTAGTAAAAAGTCAGCGGTCATTTCTGCCGAGCGTTCTTTCCCCAAACGAATCAGTAGTTCTTTAAATTTTTGAAAGTTATAGGTAAGCGGAATTTGCTTTTTCTTCGGATCTAAAATTAATTCCTGCCCTTCGTTGGAGAGTTGTTTTACTGGAATACTATGTATCTTGCCTCTCGAAAACAAGTATCGCGGTAAGTTAAGGCGGAATGCAAGTGTGGTAATATCAATCCAGTCTTCTCCCGAAGGCCAGCCCTTCACATTAGGCGGCTTCATCAATTCTTGACCGAGTACTTTTTGTACATGAAGTGCCGTTTTTTTATCGTGAAAATCAATTTCGAAGGTATGCATCAAACCTGCTAGGAGTTCTATGGGCGATTTCATTTTAGTGCCTATATTTTCAGCATTATAAAACCATTCTGCCGATAGTATTTTTTTCAGTAGGGCTGTAATATCATAATTCGATTGATAGAAAAAGTTAGCCAATGCCATCAAGCGTTTTTTACGCACCTTTTTATTTACTAAAAAGTGATACAGTTTTTCAGTAATAAAATAAGCGGTTTGCTTTTGCTCCAGTACAATACGAATAATATCATCTCCATTCCAATTTCCTGTTTGCCCCAAAAAAGTTTTCTTTCTTTTATCATGTTTGTGTGGACGATCTTTAAATTGGCTATGCTCGTCAAAACTCCAACCAGTAAGTGCGCGTGCTGCTTCTTGGATATCTTTTTCGGTATAATGTCCGATGCCTAGTGTAAACAATTCAAGCAATTCACGGGCAAAGTTCTCATTAGGTTTACCTTTTACATTCATGGCATTACCCAAAAATAAAAGCATGGCCGAGTCTTTCGATACCTCCTTTAATAAGTCTCCAAAGTTGCCCAATGCATGTTTGCGAATCTTATTGATTTGCAATTGCATACGGTAGGGATTGGCATTAAAACAAGCAAAATGATTGTGCCAGAATAGGGCCATTTTTTCGCGTAATTGCCCATAACCCAAACCCATTTGTTCAATCCAGTCTACATTTAATTGTGCGTGCATTATATGTGCTTTTACCCGCAATGCTTTTTTTTTCTCTTGGTTTGGTGCTTCCCGAATAGCTTTTTCTAAACGCAAGGGGAAATTGTGTTCATTCATGGTGTTGAAGGGCGTAAACTCGGCAGCATCTTCAAACATGGCATCTACTATTTCGGGGATACTTCGTTTATAACAAGCTAATAACTCTCGTGTATTAGCACCAAATCCAGCGCGCCAAAAAAGATGCTGGATTTTCTTTTGGTGGGATATTCCAGTACTCATAAGTAAAGATGAAAAACTAAGTAGTTAAATTTTATTTTCGGTCTAAAGTACTATTTTACAAGCAAAATACGAACAAACAATGTATATACATGGAAAATAAACGAAACATTGGAATTGCAATTCATGGAGGAGCGGGTACCATTTTACGATCTAAGATGACTCCAGAGCGAGAAACAAACTATCGGAATGCACTGAAAGAGGCATTAGAAGTGGGCTATGCTTGTTTGCAGCAAGGGCAAACCGCTATTGATGCAGTTGAAGCGGCGGTGATATTACTAGAAGATTGTCCTTTGTTTAATGCAGGAAAAGGATCGGTATTTAATGCAGAAGGGAAACAGGAGATGGATGCAAGTATTATGGAAGGAAAAGAATTAGAAGCGGGTGCTGTTGCTGCAATACAAGGCATCAAAAATCCTATCAAATTGGCACGTAAAATCATGGAGGAGTCGGCACATATTCTACTTATTGGAGAAGGAGCCAGTCAGTTTGCCCAATCGCATCAATTGGATTTTGAAGCTCCCAAATACTTTTATAATGCTTATCGTTACGAACAGTGGCAACGCTTGTATGGAAAAGAAAAGGCGCAACTTGATCATTCAGAAGAGGAAACAAAACCAGAAGAAGATGAAAAATATGGAACAGTGGGGGCAGTTGCTTTAGATCAGTTTGGAAATTTGGCGGCTGCTACCTCTACGGGCGGGATGACCAATAAAAAATTTGGTCGAGTAGGAGATAGTCCTATTATTGGAGTGGGAACCTATGCCAATAATGCCACTTGTGCGATTTCTTGTACTGGTAGTGGGGAGTATTTTATGCGTGCTGTTACCGCTTATGATGTTTCTTGTTTGATGGAGTATAAGGGACTTAGTTTACAGGCAGCAGCAGAGGAGGCCATCATGAACCGCCTCTCCCAAATTGGCGGGAGTGGCGGCTTGATTGGCATGGATGCACAGGGCAATATCGTGATGCCCTTTAATTGTGCAGGCATGTATAGGGGGTTTCAAAGAGAAAAGGAACAGGTAGTGGAAATCTTTAAATCTCATCGCTCCCACTGATACAGCAAGGTAATTTCATTGGCTGACAAGACACGGTCATAAAATCGCATATTGTCTACACAGCCATTTAGCCCTAGTGCTAAAAATAGCTGGCCATCACTTCTAATCTTAAAGGTGCTGCTTCCTGAAAAGGGAGTCTGCTCGACAAAATCTCCATCTATATAGACTTTTGCAAGGTCTTTTTGGATTGTAAACGTAAGCATGTGCCACTCATTATCTTCAATGTCAACAAAGCGGTGTTTGAAAGGAATAGAGGCACTACCAATTTGAAATACCAATACCTCTTTGGTAATAGAAAAGTCGAGTTTGAGGTTGAATTCCTGATTTCCCGAATAGACAATATATTCGTTTTGGTCGATTCGAGGTTTTCGCAACCAGCAATTGATGGTGAGTTGTTCTAGCTTATTGATAAAAGAATTTTGTACCAGTAAAAAACTTTCACTATCCTGAAAAGAACAAGCTGCATAGCCCTCTTGACTATTGGTATTATTGTCAAGTTCTGTAAGAATATGTAAGGCATTATTCCCATTGGGAGAATAGTCGAAAGCCGTTTCAGGGTCTCCTGAGTTAAAGGCATAATAAGCCAATAAGCCATCTGTTACAGGGTCTTCGGCTCCTGTTTTTACCTGTATGTTTTCACCATAAGCGACGCCATTAGCATTAACAGCATAAGCACGGACATTATATAAGGTATTAGGCACTAATCCAGTAACGGTTGCGGCATATTCACCAGTCATCGTACGCGTACCCAATTCGTTATAAGCGTCTATCTCTAGGTGTGGGAGGCGATTGCTATTTGTCCAGCAAAAGCCATGTTGTGTGATGCTGGTGCCGCCTGTCGATAAAAGATGAGCAGTAATCGCAAAACTATGCGAGCGAATATCACTAGGAGGCGAGGTAGACAAAATAGGAAATCCCTCAATTTGACTGGTCGTAAATGACTTGACTGTCCCATAGGTGATACCATAGCCATTTTGAGCGAAAGCACGAATATAATAGGTGGTACCTGGAGCTAAGTCATTGATGAAAGAGTTGAAGGTAAAATCGCTAATTCCTTCTGCTAGTTCTCCATGTTTGTAGAGGTGATCGTTGATAGTGGGTTGATCATTGATGGCAGACCAGCAATGCCCATATTCAAAAATGGGGCTTCCTCCTGATTGTTCGACAATGCCACTTGCATTAATTGACTTTTGACCGACATCGCTCAAATTGCCTGTTGCGACACTTGGCACACTTGGCGTAAGCGTATTAAATGCAATAGGATGTGGATGATAACGTATTTCTTCATTGGCGATCACATAAGTACGTACAAAGTAGCGAGTATCAGGACGTAAATCATTTAATTTACTCAAGAATATACCCGGATTTTCTTTCTTGCCTAGTTCTGTAAAACCATTGCTGTTTTCTAAAGTAGGCAAGTTGTGATCAGCCGACCAACAATGTCCGTGTTGGGTAATAGGAGCGGTGGTATTGGCGACACTCTCGAAATCGCCGATAATAGTGGCAGAAGTATAGGTAATATTGCTGATAGTGCCGTTGGATGCTTTGATCCCTTCGACGGTAAAATAAATGGTATCGGCGGTGGGGATGGGATTGGGATCGGGATTTTCTTTTTCGCATGAAGCAAATATGATTAGCGTGAAGAGAAGGAGGGTGAAGGTGCGCATGTATGACGATTTAACGATTAACGTTTGAACGATTAACGTTTGAACGATGGAACGTTAATCGTTAGAGCTTATCTCTTAACTATCGTCAGAGTTTGTCTCTTACTTAATAATAATAGTTCGACTCAAAATCTCAACGACTGGTGCTTGGGCTGCTTTTTTAAAATTGGGGTTAGGGAGTACGGTAAAACTAGCGATTTTAGCTCCTGTTTTGCCCGATCCGAGCGACACCGTTGGAGAGGCATTGTTGTTTTCATCTCTTTCATCGACTACCGAGGTAGCATCGGCTAGGGTAATGATTTGATATTCACCAGGTTCAGTAATGAGTAGTTCGTAATTTTCTTCGGCTTGCATCGCTTCTGGTATTTCTGGCACATCAAAATTATTGGAGATGACTTCTGAAAAGGAGCCATCGTTATTTTTTTTACTTAAACGTATATTTGATTTAGAGGCATTGGCGGTAAGGGTTTCCATGATTTCACCATTGCATTCATTGAGGGCATCTTTTACATTGGAGATAATACTAGGAACGTTGAAGGGGACGCCAGTAATTACCGTCGATAAGCCGCCCACGACTACTTCGGTTGTGAGGTCAGAAAGAGCGGATTTACATTCTTGGGAGGTA
The DNA here is from genome assembly GCA_020629895.1 of Bacteroidota bacterium. Classification (GTDB taxonomy): domain Bacteria; phylum Bacteroidota; class Bacteroidia; order Chitinophagales; family UBA2359; genus JAHDHP01. The sequence goes on along the minus strand of JAHDCM010000123.1, from coordinate 415 downwards.
GTGCAGGAGGTGTGGGTACTAAAGAAGATAAGGAGGGTCAGTGATAAACTAAGCTTGGTGATTTTGGTGGTGAAAAAAGAAGTCATGGTGCAAAGGAGTTTGTTTAATGAATAGTTGGTTGACGATTTTTTGGACGGGATAAAAGAGGGCTAGGTTTAAGGCAAATTGGAAAAAGAATTTGTTGGGCGCATCCAAGCAGTAATGTTAGCCCCTTATATGCGTCACCGCATACAGGGGGGCTAACATTACTGCTTGGTCGGGCTTTCGGCTCATAATGTGGCTACTCGCACAAGGTTCGCTATGGTCGTCCCTTGTCTTCGCTCATACCGCTCAGCCTGCGGCACTCCCTAGCTCACACTTATGCTCCTCACGCCCCATTCCGCCTCTATCCCTTGCGCGGATATTGTGCGAAGTG
>JAHDCM010000122.1 GCA_020629895.1 Bacteroidota bacterium | reverse complement strand
CGTTCAAACGTCAATCGTTTTCGCGCCGCAAAGGTAAGAAAAAAACCACACAACTATTACCCATACTTCCAATGAATAAAATGCTCCCAGTCAAACTCCTGCGCCTCTTTGACATTCATCTGAGAAAGCAACTCCTCCAAAAGCGATTTCTCCCAATTACACTGGGTACGCTGTAAGGTAGCCCCCGACACTTTTTTACGTCTAAAAACACTGATTATCGCTGCCAGCTTATCAAATAACAAGCCCTTAGACATTTTTCGATACTGAAGATTCTCTAAGCGGGTGGTTTCTCCAAAAGCATCCAAGAAACGCTGCACATTCACCTGTGCTATATTCGGCTGATAAATCCGAATATCTGTTTCTGACAGCAATACTCGATGATGTATTTTTAAGCAAAATAAGCGTTCAGAAAAACGATGTTGGGTACTTCTTTCACATAAAGCCCAATCAAAAAGCGAATTGTAATCTCGCCATAAAGTAGGTTTAGAAAAGCTAGGCTCTAATAATGGGTGAGCTTCTGAGCCATTTAAGCCAGGTTGTATTTCCAATAATTCCTCTAAAGAATAATGTCTACCGTGGTAATGTTGATCACGAAGCAGACGATGGTACGTTTCATGCAATAAATTGCGCAATACCCTCGACATAAATGTTCTAAATGTTGAGCGTCCTTCAAACTGACTCAATTTATGCCAGATTCGATGAAGTAATACCACATTCATTTCGTGAACAATCTCCTGCACATCATACATCTTCAAGGTACCCGATTGCTGGTACCCTTGCACCATCTGGTGAATAAGAATTTGATACTTCAATAACAACAAACTAGGCTGTTCCTTTAATAATCGACGATCTTCTTCATCTCCCATTTCCATACAAATACACTTTATCATCTCTTTCAATGAAAAAGGTACCTGTAATTTCGTACAGCTTGCCTGCTCTCCTGCAACCCGTTCTTTAATACGAGCTTGCAAAACGGCTAAATGTTGTTCTCGAAATTTTTCGTATAAAATTCCTTTTGCAATATGATGATCTAATATGGTGTTAATATAAAAGCTATATCTTCTGATGTTAGGTAGTATAGATTCTCCTACCGACTTGTTGATCAAGTTCATACAATCACTTGTAAGCGTTCAAGTTAAGCGGTTATGACAGTCTTTCCTTCTTCACTGTTAAATGCATATTTTTTCATCATTCCTTACAGTGAAGCTTAACTCTTATGATTGTTGAGTGTAAATTTTAGAAATTAGCTAACAAAATACTTTATCATTTATTCAAATAAATAACAGACTAAAATTAAGGTTTTTTTATAAACTATAAAAAACACTGTGTTTATTTTTTTCAAAATATATGACGACAATATCTCACAATATTTTCATTTATCTCTATTTATTCAAACTAAATACCCCAACCACGCATTATATGACTGAAAATACTTAAATTCGTAACTCACTACTTACCTTAATCTCCTAAAATGGACCTGCACGATCAATTGAATGACGAAAATCAAGAAGAGCAACAAAATTCCGACTCTTCATCTTTTCAAAATAACCATCAACAAACAGATAATACCTCCATCCAATTTGGTTCTCGTATTGACTTACAAGAACTACAAATGGGAGTGCTTGAAATCAAACGCGAACTTGGAAAAATTATTATTGGTCAACAAGACTTTATAGACCTACTCATTATTGCTATTCTTTCAAATGGTCATGTACTAATTGAGGGAGTTCCAGGAATAGCCAAAACACTTACAGCCAAGCTATTAGCACGGACTATTGATATTGATTTCTCTCGAATACAATTTACTCCCGACCTCATGCCTTCTGATGTATTAGGAACTTCTATTTACAACTTCCAAACATCTGAATTTGAGTTTAAATCAGGGCCAATCTTTTCTAATCTCGTATTGATTGATGAAATTAACCGCGCTCCCGCCAAAACCCAATCTGCTCTATTTGAAGTAATGGAAGAACGACAAGTTACTTTCGATGGTGTTCAATACAAAATGAGCTTACCTTTTATGGTTTTAGCCACCCAAAACCCTATTGAACAAGAAGGAACCTATCGCCTGCCCGAAGCACAACTTGACCGTTTTTTATTTAAAATATCCGTAGACTATCCCTCCCAAGAAGAGGAAGTTACGATTATTGAACGATTCCACCGAAGTAAAAACAAACACGACTTTGATAGTATCCGCAAAGTATTAACCGCCGAAAAAATTCACTTTTTCAGAAGCAAGGTAAATGAGGTACATATTGATCGCAACCTCATTGAATATATTGCAGCAATTGTACACACCACCCGCAATCACCGTGACCTCTATTTAGGAGCCTCTCCTAGAGCCTCTCTAGCTATTATGACGGCTAGTAAAGCCAATGCTGCCATTACGGGACGCGACTTTATCACGCCTGAAGATATTAAAAAAGTAGCTCCTTCAGTACTAAGGCACCGTATTATACTCAATCCTGAAAAGGAAATGGAAGGTAAAAGCACCGATGACATTGTGCAATCTATTCTCGAAGAAATAGAAGTGCCAAGATAATGAAGATGATTAGAAACTTATACCTAAGTCCCCGCTTTTTTTATGGAATAACAGCCGTTATCTGCTTATTCCTTGCTGCCTATTTATTTCCTGTACTATTTATACTTGCCCAGGTTGCCTTTGTTGCGTTCATACTATTTACTCTCATTGATACTTTTCTACTGTTTCGAATAAAAGATGCTTGTACTGCCAAACGCATTACACCCGACAAATTGTCTAATGGAGACCTGAACAAAATAAACCTGCATATTCATAATCAGTACCCCTTCGATATTCAAGCCCAATTAATTGACGAAATCCCTTTTCAATTTCAACAACGGGATATTCAATACCAACTGTCATTAGCTAGTGGAGAAGAAAAAACCAGACATTACGAATTACGCCCTACCGAACGCGGCGAATATGACTTTGGAAAACTACATGTTTTTGTCTCTACTTTATTAGGCTTGGTTAATCGACGTTATTCATTTCCAGAAGATAAGGTCATTCCAGTATATCCCTCCTTTATTCAAATGCAAAAATACGAGCTGCTTGCCTTTAGCAACCAGTTGCAAGAATATGGGCTTAAAAAAATTCGCCGACTAGGGCATAGTATGGAATTTGAGCAAATTCGCGATTATGTAGTAGGAGATGACTACCGACACATTAATTGGAAAGCAACTCCACGACGTAATCAATTAATGGTTAACCAATATACAGAAGAAAAATCACAACCCATCTATGCCATTATAGATAAAGGACGCGTAATGAAAATGCCTTTTGAAGGACTTTCACTATTAGACTATGCTATAAACGCTGCCCTAGTTATTAGTAATATTGCCGTCAAAAAAGGAGATAAAGCAGGCTTAATCACTTTTGCTGATAAAATGGGGGCTTTCCTAAAAGCACAAAGCCAAGCGAGTCAAATTAGAAACATTCAGGAAATACTATACAATGTAGAAACCAATTATTTAGAAACTAATTACGCCAACTTATTTCAAACAGTACGTGCCAAACTCAATCGACGTAGTTTACTGCTCTTATTTACCAATTTCGAAACACTGACCGCACTTCGTCGCCAACTCCCCTACTTCCGTCGCATTAATAAACATCATCTGCTGGTTGTCATATTATTCGAAAATACCGAATTACATGAACTAACCCATAAACCTGCCAACAGTATTGAACGTATATACATTAAAACCATCGCCGAAAAATTTGCCTTTGAAAAAAAACTAATTGTTAAAGAACTACAAATGCATGGTATTCAAGCAATTCTCACCATTCCTGAAGATTTGACCGTAAATACCATCAATAAATATTTAGAGTTAAAGGCAAGAGGCATGATTTAAAATTATGTAACTTTACCTAAAATTTCTTTCCCTAATCTTAAACACACAATTATGGTATCCACACCAACCACCACCGACAAAATTGTTTCGCTGCTTGGTGATAATGCAAGTTATCTTTTAGAACACGAATGTAAAACCATTTCAAAGGAACATTTACACTTACCTTCTCCCAATTTTATTGATGATGTTTGGTGCAATTCCAATCGAAATATCCAAACCCTAAGAAGCCTACAAACCATTTATGGACACGGACGCCTAGCTAATACAGGTTATATCTCTATCCTTCCTGTCGATCAGGGTTTAGAACATACTGCAGGTGCAAGTTTTGCTCCTAACCCTATTTATTTCGACTCTGAAAACATTATTAAACTAGCTATCGAAGGAGGCTGTAACGCTGTTGCCACCACTTATGGAGTACTCGCTTCTGTTGCTCGTAAATACGCCCACAAAATTCCATTTGTTGTAAAAATCAATCACAATGAGCTATTAACTTATCCTAATAAATACGACCAAGTGATGTTCGGCTCTATCGAAGATGCTTGGAATCTTGGAGCAGTAGCCGTAGGTGCAACGATCTACTTTGGATCAAAAGAATCTACCCGACAAATTCAAGAAGTGTCAGAAGCATTTCAATTGGCACATGAATTAGGAATGGCAACGATATTATGGTGCTATACTCGTAATTCTGGTTTCAAGCATGATGGACATGACTATCACACAGCCGCAGATCTTACCAGTCAAGCCATCCATATCGGTGCCACGATTCAGGCAGACATCGTAAAACAAAAAATGCCTACCACCAATGGCGGTTTTTCCAATATTGGTTTTGGCAAACACAATCCTAAAATGTACGACGAATTAGCAACTGATCACCCCATTGATCTTTGTCGTTATCAAGTAATCAATGCCTACAATGGCCGTATCGGTCTCATCAATTCTGGTGGTGCTTCTGGAGGTTCCTCCGATTTAGCACAAGCCGTCGAAACAGCCATTATCAATAAACGTGCAGGCGGAATGGGACTAATTTTAGGTCGTAAAGCCTTCCAACGTCCTATGAAAGAAGGAATTGAAGTATTAAATGCTGTACAAGACGTATATCTTGATTCTAATATTACAATAGCCTAATCAAAAAAAGCCAATGCCGTGGTTTCAACGTAGAAAAGAAAACATCAACACCCGTTCGGAAGATCGTAAAGAAATGCCGAACGGGATGTGGTTGTTATGTCCCTCCTGTAAACAAACCCTACGTTCTAAAGAACACAGCCTGAATCTATATGTTTGTTCCCACTGCGACTATCATAGCCGCATTCGTTCTGAAGATTATTTCCACATACTATTTGACCAACAACAGTATCAAAAACTGTTCGAAGGTTTATCCTCTATTGACTCACTCCAATTTGTAGACCGCATTCCCTATGCCAAACGCCTTCAAAAAGCCACCCAAAAAAGTGGATTAGAAGATGCCATGCAAGTTGCTACTGGTAAACTCACCGAGCGTTCAATTGTCATCGCTGCAATGGACTTCCAATTTATTGGCGGTTCAATGGGAGCAGTTGTAGGAGAAAAAATTGCCCGTTCAGTAGATTATTGCATAGAGCATCACCTACCACTCCTAATCATCTCTAAATCGGGCGGTGCCAGAATGATGGAGTCCGCCTACGCCCTTATGCAGATGGGTAAAACAGTTGCCAAATTATCGCAATTAGCCCAAGCTAAACTCCCCTTCATTTCCTTATTAACCGATCCTACCTCTGGTGGAGTCAGTGCTTCCTTCGCTATGCTTGGCGATATAAATATTGCCGAACCCAAAGCTCTCATTGCTTTCGCTGGCCCTAGAGTGATTAAAGAAACGATCAAAAAAGAACTCCCCGACGGCTTCCAAAGTGCCGAATTTCTCCTCGAACATGGCTTCCTTGATTTAATTGTACACCGAAAAGACTTGAAAGCTAAACTGGGGGAGTTGATTGGTTATTTACAAGATTAAAACTCTACTACAAATTCATAATGTTGACAACTCCAACTACACACAACCAATAGATTTTTAACTTATTTCACATAATTTTATACTATCAACTTTATTGCCCATTATTGTAATTCATTAATCAATTTCATTATATTAGTAAAGATGAAAAAATAACTGCTCTCCCCTAAGTAAAGATGAAAAAATAAATTGATCAAATATTGCTAGACTATTTACTAACAAGACAAGGCGAAAAACGTAGACATAGCCGTAGGCTCTGGCGAGGCTTTTCAACGTAGTATTGTTAGCAAAGAGACAGTTAGATTGGGCAATTTATTCTTTCCTCTTTACTAATGCTATTCTTACTAATGAAAATATGAATCTTAGCCCTTCCTGATCAAACAAAGCATCGCGTTTTTTGCTACTCTGAATTACAATACTAAGATTCTATGTCGATACCCCAACAAAACTTACATCAAATGCTGTCCAATGCAACTGGTCAGGATCGTATTACTTTATTAATTGACTACGCTAAGGAAACTAACTTTTACCCTTTTGAACAAGCAAAGGCCTGCTTAGATGAGGCCATTTCTTTGGCAACAAAGCAAGCACTCCATCGTTTATTGGCAAAAGCTTATTTGGCGAAGTGTCAACTTCATCGAGAGGATAGTAATTATAAGGCCTCAATAACACTATGTAAAAAAGCACTTGACATTGGAAAAAAAATAGATGACCAAGAAATTATTATTGAAGCAATGACTCTATTGGGAGTCAGTCATATTATGTATTATAAAGAGCCAGAACGACAAAAAGGGTACACTTATTTAAAAGAAAGTCTCACCTTAGCCCAAAAGCATCAATTTTCCTTATTAACGTATAAAATTTATGGCTACTTAGGTTTTTGTTACCAATATACCAATAAAATGGGTCTGGCGGGTGAGTACCATTTAAAGGCATTAGAGGGCTATAAAAAACATAATTTTTTGTTTGGTATTGCTAGTACCTACCACAATTTAGCCTATACCATGCGAAGAAATAAAGAGAAAGCAATGGAGTATGCAAAGCTTTCTTTAGAAGTAAACCTTCAACTCAACAATAAGACTTGGTTATTAAGAAACTATAACTTACTTAGTGAGTTGTATCGAAATTTTAACGAACATCACAAAGCCTTAGATTATGCCCAAAAGGCAGTGGTGATTGCCAAAGAAGTAGGAACTCCTAAAGGCATCCTTCAATCGACTTTATTTTTAGCCGATTTATATTACCGCCTATCATTCCACGTAGATATTCCTACCAGATTGACTTATTTACAAAAAGCCAGTAATTGGGTACAGGAAGGGAAAACGTATTTTATGGATACGACCGAATTTTTCTTCCGTTTTATCGCCATTCAATTAGAGTTATTAATTGCTTTTCAGAATGAGGATTTCGATTTAGCTCTTCAAAAGTTGAAAGAAGCAGAGCAATTCAATCAAAAAAATCCCCTTCCCAAGCATAAAAAGTTTGTAGAAGAATACTTCTATTTATGCTATCGCGCCAAACAAGATTACCAAAAAGCGCTCTTGCATCATGAAAATTATTTGCAACTCTTAACTGAAATCAACGAAACAGACACCAATAAAAAACTGGATGAACTTCAAGTACAATACGAGACAAAGGAAAAGGAAAAAGAAAATAAACGACTACAAGAATTAGAAGTATTAAAAACGCGTTTCTTTTCTCAAATTACTCATGAACTACGCACTCCTCTTACACTCATCAAAGGGCCAGTAAGACAAATCATCCAATCAAATAATCTCCATAAAAGTCGCTTACAAGCTGAAATTATTGAACGAAATGCTGATCGTTTGCTACTGCTGGTCAATCAACTACTTGATGTTAATAAATTAGAGGCTGGAAAAATGAAATTGAAAGAAAGTCAAGGCTCCCTACCTGAATTTATAGAAGCGATTGTCGAAGCGTTTAGAGATTTAAGTAATAGTAAACAGATTAATCTAGTCTTTCAGTCTGAACTAGAAAAGCTATTTGTACTATTCGACAAACATAAAATGGAGAAGATTCTCTATAATCTCCTCTCCAATGCCTGCAAATTTACCCCCCCTAAAGGGCAAATTATATGTAGTTTTTCACTAGGCAAACCATCTATGGCAGGCACACAAGCTATCCGCATTCAAGTGGCAGATACAGGAAGAGGTATTGGAACCAATCACCTCCCCCATATCTTCGACCGTTTTTACCAAGCAGATAATAGCCTTAGTAGAACAGCAGAAGGCACAGGAATCGGGCTATCACTCGTCAAAGAATTAGTAGAACTAATGGGCGGTACCATCTCTGTTCATTCCACTTTAGGAGAAGGTACTAATTTTGAAATAAACTTAACACTCCAAGTAGTTACTGAAAAAGAAAGTATCAAAGCACATGAAATAAGTTTCACTATTCCCAAACAAGCTCAAATAACACAACCTAAAAAGTCTCCAAATACCAAAACAAAGCAAGGTAAAAAACCAAGTCTCTTATTGGTAGAAGATAATAAAGATTTACATACCTATATTCGTAGTCTCTTTGAAAAAGATTATAACATCATTCCCGCCTATAATGGAAAACAAGGGCTAGAACTTGCACAAAAACACACACCCAATATCATTCTAAGTGATGTAATGATGCCTATTATGAATGGTTATGAAATGTGTACCATTATCAAAAATACCGAAAGCACCAGTCATATTCCTATTGTCCTGCTCACTGCCAAAGCTGCTCTCAATAGTCGAATCGAAGGCTTCGAGCAAGGTGCCGATGCCTATATTGCCAAGCCCTTTAGTGCCGAAGAGTTAAAGTTACAACTTCGCAATCTACTTACAACACAAAGTAACCTGCAAAAGAAATTGCAGCAATTTATTCTTCATCCGAGTCAAGAACGAGAAGTAGTTGATAAGGAAACCCAATTCCTAAACAAGGTCATCCAAATAATCGAAACATACCTCGCAGATGAGGAACTAAATGTAGAAGACCTAAATGTAAATACACTCAGTAAAGCCCTCTTTATGAGTAGTTCACAAGTCTATCGTAAAATACTCGCGCTCACCAATACCACTGTAACTGCTTTTATCCGTAATATCCGCCTAGCCAGAGCCAAAGAAATGCTCGAACGCAAAGAAGGGAATGTCACCGATATTGCACTCGCCATCGGATGGAGTCCTTCCTACTTTTCTCGTGCCTTTACCAAACAATACGGCTTCTCCCCTAAAAAACTACTTTTGTAGAAACACTTTATAAGTAAAGAAACC